>DASQWY010000547.1:0-3987 GCA_035640005.1 Actinomycetes bacterium | reverse complement strand
CCGCCCCGACCAGAGCCTGGGCGTGATCACCATGGGCATCAAGCACGCCAACCGGATCACCGAGTCCCTGCGGCAGGCCCGGGCGGCAGACCCGCAGCTTGAGGCCTTCTTCGATGAGAGGTTGGAGGAAGCCTTCTTCGTCAAGAACCTGGAACGCGTCCAGGGCGATGAACGCGACGCGATCATCCTGTCGGTCGGCTACGGCAAGGGCCCAGACGGCCGCCTGCTCTACCGGTTCGGCCCGCTGCTCCAGCAGGGCGGCGAACGCCGCCTCAACGTCGCGATCACCCGGGCGAAACAGCGGATGACGCTGGTGTCCAGCTTCGCCCACACCGACATGGATCCCAGCCGCAGCCACGCCGAAGGTGTCCGCCTCCTCGCCCACTACCTGGAGTATGCCGTCAGCCGAGGCAGCAACCTCGGCCGCGACACGCTCACCACACCAGGGCTCAACCCGTTCGAGATCTCGGTCCGCGACGCGCTCACCGCCGCCGGGATTCCGCTGCTTGCCCAGTACGGGGCGTCGGGCTACCGCATCGATTTCGCCGCCCGCCACCCCACCAAGCCGGGCCGCATGGTGTTGGCGATCGAATGCGACGGTGCCAGCTACCACGCCGCACCAACCGCCCGCGACCGCGATCGGCTCCGCCAAGACCAACTGGAAACCCTCGGCTGGAGCTTCCACCGGATCTGGTCGACCGACTGGTTCCGTAACCAGCAGGCCGAGGTCGCCAAGGCCCTCCAGGCCTACCAGCGCGCGGTCGCCGCCGCTGACGAACTCGACGCCGCCCCCAGCGCCCCTCGGGTCATCGCGCCTCGAGCCATCGACCAGGCAGGCACCGTCGCCCCTGCCGCGACTGCTGCAGCAGAGGTTCCCACCCGAGGGCCCAAGCCGCCCGTCCCCCCAGGACGGCCCATCGACCAGTACAGCCAGCGCGAGCTCATCTCCATCGCAAACTGGATCGAATCAGACACTCTGCTTCGCACCGAGGACCAGGTCCTCGCCGAGGTCATGCGCACCCTGGGATTTCAACGCCGAGGCAGCAGAATCGTCGCCGCCATCCAACGAGCGATCCGCCAGGCACACCAGAACCGCTAGACGATTGATTCCAAGGGGTTAGGAGTCGTAAGCGATCAGGGACCGCAGGATCGGCCGGCCGGCCTTGTGGTTGTGCCAGATCGCGGCGGTCAGGGCCAGCAGGCGCTGCAGCACCCGCACGCTGACGCCCTCGGGTGACGCCCTCGATGGTTCGCCTGCCGTGGCGCTCCGGGTCCAGCTGCCCCTTGAGGGTGGCATTGACCGACTCGATCAGCTGCCGCAACGGCTTCAACAGCGCCTGACCACGGCGTGGCGCCTCCCGCTTGAAGGCCGGCCGCAGCAGCCGCACCCCTGGGCGGCCAAGACCTGTTCGGTGTGGGCGTCGCGGTAGCCCTTGTCGGCCAGGACGACCAGCCCCGGCCGCGCTGCTGCCAGCCCCGGCTCGACCTCCAGCAGGTCGACCAGCACGTCGACCAGCACGGCTCGCTCGTCGGCTTTGGGGTTGGCCAGCGCGAACGCGACCGGCAGGCCGTGCAGGACAGGGTACAGACCAGGTGCAGCCGCAGCCCCCAAAACCAGCGGGTGTGGGAGCGGCAGTAGCCGTAGGCGGCCCAGCCGGCCAGGGCCGAGCGGCGCACGGTGACGCGGGAGCGGCCGTATTCGACCGGGGTGGAGTCGGCGACCCACACGGGGTCGGCCCACAGGTCGCTGTCGCTGGCCAGCGCGCGGATGAAGTACCTGGGCAGTGGGAACGCGGCCCGCAGCCGCTTGTTGTAGCCGGCCTGGCCAGGCAGGTAGGGAAACAGGCCGCGCAGGTGGGCGCGGGCGTGGCGCAGCCAGCGGGCCTCGGAGGCGTAGCCCAGCAGGGCTTGCATGACCGCCAGGCAGACCAGCTCGGCGTTGGTCAGCTTGGGCGTGCTCCCCCGGCTGGCCGCCAGGAGCGCAGTTGGGGGCGTGCCGCAGGGTGTCGTCGACGGTGACGTACGGTGCGGTGGCGAGGGTGTCCGGGTCGGCGTCCACGCTGAACCGCCCTGAGTTCGATGGAGACTCGGGCGGTTGGGCTCAGGCCACGGCGGCCTGGCCCAGTTGACGGTAGTAGGTCGCCTCCAGTCCTGCCGGTGGAACATCGCCGATCTGGCCGTGGAGCCTGTGGTGGTTGAACCAGTCCACGTAGCCCAGGGTGGCCAGCTCGACCTCGTCGAGGGTGCGCCAGGGGCCGTGGCGGCGGATCAGTTCGGTCTTGAACAGCCCGATGGTCGACTCGGCCAGGCTGTTGTCATAGCTGTCCCCCACGGTCCCGACCGATGGCGCGGCGCCGACCTCCGCGAGCCGCTGGGTGTAGCGGATCGAGGTGTACTGGGCGGATTCAACTGGTCGTCGCAACACCTCGACGTGAGGAGTTGCGATGCGGGAACGCAGACGGCGGCGGTCGGACTTGGCGGGCCGGCCTGCGATGCGGTCGCCTGGTCGGCCGCCGGTGGCGCGGCGGGAGGATCGGCGATGCTTCTGGGCGGCGATCGCCCGTGGGGCCTCCAGCGAGGAGGCCGGTGTCACCGCGGGTGTGTCGCCCGCGGTCGGTGTCCGCTGGTTCCGCGAACATGGCGGCATGGCACCAAGCTCTGTTCTAGCCCCGCTGTCGGGGCGCTACCTGTCGTTTGCCGAACGAGAAGAGATCGCCCTGCTGCGCGCCCGCGGCTGCGGGGTGCGGGCGATCGCCCGGCAGTTGGGCCGGTCCCCGTCGACGACCTCGCGGGAGCTGCGCCGCAACGCGGCCACCCGCGGGGGCCGGCTGGACTACCGGGCCACGACCGCGCAGTGGCACGCCGACCGCCGGGCCAGGCGGCCGAAGACCGCCAAGCTCGCCACCAACCAGGCCCTGCGGACCTACGTGCAGGACCGGCTCGCCGGGGTGCTCGCTACCCCCGACGGGATCCCTGCCCCGGGCCCTGACGTAGGCTGGATCGGGCGGCGCCACGGGCGCCGCAAGGACCGCCGCTGGGCGGCGGCGTGGAGTCCGCAGCAGATCGCCAACCGGCTGCGGGTCGACTTCCCCGAGGATGGGTCCATGCGGGTCTCCCACGAGGCGATCTACCAGGCCCTGTACGTCCAAGGGCGCGGCGCGCTGCGCCGTGAGCTGACGGCCTGCCTGCGCACGGGCCGGGCGTTGCGGGTGCCCAGGGCGCGTGCCCGCAGCCGTGGCAAGCAGTTCGTCACCCCTGAGGTCCTGATCAGCCAGCGGCCGGCCGAGGCCGAGGACCGGGCGGTGCCCGGCCACTGGGAGGGCGACCTGATCCTCGGCCTGGACAGCTCCGCGGTCGGCACCCTGGTCGAGCGCACCACCCGGTTCACCATGCTGCTGCACCTGCCCCGCATGCAGGGCCACGGCGGCCCCCGGGTGCACAACGGCCCCGCGCTGGCCGGACACGGCGCCGAAGCCGTCCGCGACGCCATCGCCGCCACCATGACCGCGCTGCCGGCGCAGCTGCGCCGATCGCTGACCTGGGATCAGGGCGCGGAGCTGGCCCAGCACGCTCAACTCCGGATCGCCACCGGCCTTGACGTCTACTTCTGCGACCCGCACAGCCCCTGGCAGCGCGGCTCCAACGAGAACACCAACGGCCTGCTGCGCCAGTACTTCCCCAAAGGCACCGACCTGAGCAAGCACAGCGCCGACGACCTCGCCGCCGTCGCCGCCGCACTCAACGGCCGACCCCGCAAGACCCTCGGCTGGAGAACCCCAGCTGAAGCCCTCAACGATCACCTACTATCACTCCAACAAGGCAGTGTTGCGACGACCCCTTGAACCTGGGCAGTTCACCAGCCTGGCGTTCGGCGGCAAGCTGCAGCAGCTGGGGATCCGCGCGTCGATGGGGTCGGTGGGTGACTGCTTTGACCACGCCCTGATCGAGAGCTTCTTTGCCACCTTGGAGTGTGAGCTGATCGACCGA
>DASQWY010000546.1:0-5012 GCA_035640005.1 Actinomycetes bacterium | reverse complement strand
GCCGATCACCGACCCGGCCGGCAACCCCGGCTTCCCCGGCTTCGACGGCATGTCCGCGTCGGTGTCGCTCGGCTGGGTGGCGGCCATGCAGGAGCAGGGCATCCCGGTCACCTTCGCCTACATCTCCGACGCCCACGACCTGCACACGCCCAACCCGGCCACCGACACCACCACCAACATGGCGCAGGGACCCGGCGAGGCCGGCTACGTCCAGCAGCTGCACGCCTACGACCAGGCGTTCGCCAAGTTCTTCCAGCGGCTGGCGGCGGACGGCATCACCCCCGACAACACCGAGTTCGTGTTCACGGTGGAGGAGGGCGACCACTTCGTCGGCGGCCAGCCGTCCAACCCCGGCTGCGACGGGGTTACCACCCCCTGCGACTGGTCGCACGTGACCTGCCCGACTACCACCACGCCCACCTGCCCGTCCAACGACATCGGCGAGATCAACGCCAACCTGCGCGGGCTGCTGGCCACCGAGCGGAACAACACCACCCCCTTCGACGTCCACTCCGACATGGCGCCGGCCGTCTACCTGCACGGCAACCCCGCCCGTGACGCGGCGGTGACCAGGACCTTCGAACGCGACATCGGCGCGGTCACCGCGACCGACCCGTACACCGGCCTGACCGAGCCGGTCACCGACAAGCTGGTCGACCGGGTCGGCATGAAGACGCTGCACATGATCACCGGTGACCCGCTGCGGACCCCGACGTTCGTCGACTTCCTCGACCCCGACTACTTCGGGTTCGCGGGCGCCAGCAACTGCGCCTCGCCGTGCGCGCAGGTGCAGCCGGGTTTCGCCTGGAACCACGGCGGCATCGCCCCGGAGATCGCCACCACCTGGGTCGGCTTTGCCGGCCCCGGCTTCCGCCAGCTCGGCCAGACCGGCAGCGTCTGGTCGGACCACACCGACCTGCGCCCGACCATGCTCAGCTCGCTCGGCCTGCGCGACGACTACGCCCACGACGGCCGGGTCATCACCGACCTGTTCGACCCCGGCGCGCTGCCGCCGAGCCTGCGGACGAACGGGAACACCCTGCGCCGCCTCGGCGAGGTCTACAAGCAGGTCAACGCGCCGTTCGGCGCGGTCGGCGGGGCCACCATCGACGCGTCGACGGCGGCCCTGCTCGGCGACGACGCCACCTACCAGCGGCTGGAGGGCACGCTGGAGCAGCTGACGGCCGAGCGCGACGCCGTGGCCGCGGCCATGCGGCAACTGCTGGAGGCGGCGGCCTTCGACGGGCGGCCGGTGGACGAGCGGCAGGCCGAGCGGCTGATCACCCGGGGGGAGCAGCTCATCGAGCGGTTCGGCAAGCTCGTGCCGCGGTCCTGACCGCCGCGGCACGACCAGCGGGCGGGGAGGCGGCCGACCCCACCAGGCCGCCTCGCCCGCCTCCGCCGCCTCAGCCGCCTCAGCCGCAGAGCTCCTGCTCCAGCGGCGCGCGGAAGCGCGGGGTCACGCGGACCTCCCCGAGCCAGGCGGCCAGCCGCTCGGCGGCCGCCTCCACCGCCGCGAGCGCGTCGGCGCCCACGTCCTCCAGCAGCCGGAAGGCGATCTCGCCGTCCCGGCGCTGCGCCCAGCCGCCCACCACGCGGCCGTCCCACCACACCGTCGGCCCGGCGTTGCCGTTGCGGTCGAACAGGGCGCGGCCGTGCTCGCCGAGGAAGAAGCCGCGCTCCGCCCAGCCCATCACCGTCGGGTCCAGGGCGGGCAGCAGCGCCGCCCACGGCTCCGGGGCGGGGGTCGGCTCCAGGTCGTCGGCCAGCAGCAACCCGCCGCCGACGTCCAGCTCCACCTCGAGCGGGCCGAGCGACCCCAGGGCGCGCTTGACCTCCCCGACCGTCCAGCCGGTCCACCAGCGCAGGTCGGCGACCGTGCCCGGCCCGAACGCCGCCAGCCACCTGCGGGCCAGCTCGACCCGGGCCGCCTCGGTCGGCCACTCGGCCATCCCGCCCGGCAGCCAGGCGTCCAGCGGCGCCCAGCGGAACTGGCCCGAGATCCAGGAGCCACGCGGGCGGGCGCGCACGATCCGCCCGTCGGCGGCGAGCTGGAACAGCACCCTGGTGGAGACGCTCTGCCTGGCCTCGTAGGGCTTGCCGACGGCCAGCAGCAGCTGCTCCCGCAGGCGCGGCACGTCCGCCGACAGCTCCGCGGCGGTCGCCTCGCCGCGGGCCTCCAGCGCTTCGACGGTCGCCTCCTCGACCTCCTTGAGCCAGCGCCCGCCGTCGCTGGCGATGCCGCACTGGTCGAGCAGCTGGACCAGCCGGCGCCGCTCCCGCACCGCGATCGCCCGGGTGCAGGCCGCGTGCACCACCGGCACCAGCTCCGCCGGGACCACGAACATGGTCCGGCGCATGCCGAGGATCCGCAGCAGCGAGCGCTGCTCGTACAGCGCCTGCCCGATGGCCGCGGGCCGCGCCCCGGTCCGCGCCCAGGCGGCCAGGTACACCGACGCCGGGTCGGTGCCGTGCAGCGCCACCAGGTCCCGCGCCGCCTCCACCACGCCCTCCACCCTGGCCTCGCCCGCCAGGTGGTGGCGCCGGCCGAGCCGCGCCCGCCGCTCCTCGATGCCGACCCGCATGCACATCCCCCTTCCGGATCCCCGGGCCAGTCCAGGGTACGGGGCGGCCCGGTCGGCCGGTGGAATAGGGCGCCGGGCTGGAGCCCCGGCGCCGTGGCAATTCCGCTCATGGCCGAGCGGTGGTAGGACGACACTGTCGGGGAGAGATGCCAAGCTGCTCTAGAAAGGGTCGAACGCGTGTTCGACCACGGTGCCGATCCCGAGGAGGGGACATGGCCGAGGTCACGTCGTACGCGCCGGGGACGCCGTCCTGGGTGGACCTGCAGACGAGCGACCCGGAGGGGGCTCGGGCGTTCTACGGCGAGCTGTTCGGCTGGGACATCGAGGTCGGCCCGCCCGAGACCGGAAGCTACGGGATGGCCCGGCTCCGCGGCCACGCTGTGGCCGGCCTCGGCGGCGAGCCGCCCGAGGGCGCGCCGACCGCGTGGACGACCTACATCGCCACCGACGACGTGGACGGCACGGTCAAGCGGATCACCGACGCCGGCGGCCGCGTGCTGATGGAGCCGATGGACATCATGGACCAGGGGCGCATGGCGATCGCCAGCGACCCGACCGGCGCCGTCTTCGGCCTCTGGCAGCCCGGCGCGATGCCCGGCGCGTCGCTGGTCAACGAGCCTGGCTCGGTCTCCTGGAACGAGCTGTCCACCGGCGACCTCCAAGCCGCCAAGCGGTTCTACTCGGCGGTGTTCGGGCACGGCTGGGACGACGTGGACACCGGCGAGGGCGGCCCGCCGTACGCGACCTTCTCGGTCGGCGGCCGCGGGGTCGGCGGCGCGATGCAGATGGACGGGCTGCCCCCCCACTGGACCCCGTACTTCGCCGTGGAGGACACCGACGCGGCGGTGGCCACGGTGCGGCGGCTCGGCGGGTCGGTGATGATGGAGCCGACGGACTCGCCGTACGGCCGCTTCGCGGCGGTGGCCGACCCGCAGGGCGGCATGTTCTGCCTGATCATGCTTCCGCCGTCGTAGTCCTCGGTTCATTCGGGGGGGAGCTCGCTCCCCCCCGAACCCCCCCAACTACCCGGCCCGCATCGCTCCTCGTCCTGAGGAGCCGATCTTGGGCACCGCCCGGGCGGATCCCGCTGCTAGCCCGCGTACTCCAGCACGCTCATCATCCCGGACGCCGCGTGATACGCGTTATGGCAGTGGAGCATCCAGCGGCCGGGGTTGCGCGCCTCGAACTCGACCGTCACCCGCTCGCCCGGCCGCACGATCACGGTGTCCTTGCGGGGCCCGGGCGCCCGCTCGCCCTGCCGGCGCACCTGGAAGGTGTGGCCGTGCAGGTGCATGGGGTGGAACATCGGCGAGCGGTTGTCGAACACCAGCCGCACCCGCTCGCCCTGCCGCACCTCGAACGGGACCGCCCCACCCATCGTCTGGCCGTTGATCGTCCAGCGGTAGGTCGCCATGTCCCCGGCGAGCAGCAGCCGGTGGGTGCGGTCCGGCGCGCGCCGCCCGAGGCCGGCGCCGTCGGCGGCGCGCAGGCCGGCGACGGTGAGCGGGCGCCCGCCGAGCTCGGCGAGGCGGACGTCCGGGCGCGGGGCGCGGCCGCGGGCGGTCCGCACCACCGCCAGGGCCCGGCCGCCCTTGCCCTCGGCGACGGCGACCAGGGGGAAGGCGCCGTCGCCGAGCTCGGCGACCACGTCGTAGCGCTCGCCCATGCCGACCAGCAGGGCGTCGGCCGTGACCGGCCGGACCGGCCAGCCGTCGGCGTGGGTGACGGTCAGGCGGTGGCCGCCGAGCGCCACCCGGAAGGCCGTGTCCGCGCCGGCGTTGACGATCCGCAGCCGGATCCGCTGCCCGGGCCGCGCCGCCAGCGTCGCCGGGGCGGCCGGCGGGCGGCCGTTGAGCAGGTACAGCGGGTACTGGATGTCGCCGGGGTCGCCGCCGAGCGGGTCGACGCGCCCGCCCCCCATGCCCGGCATCCCGCCCATCCCCGCCATGCCGTCCATGCCGTCCATGCCGTCCATCTCGCCCATGCCGCCGCGCCGCAGGCTGGCGAGCAGCCGGTCGGGGGAGGCGCCGACGCCGTCGGTCCAGTCGTCGAGGACGACCACGGCCTCGCGGTCGTAGCGGCCCGGCTCGTCCTGGTCCTCGACCACCAGGACGCCGTACAGGCCGCGGTCGACCTGGACGCCGACGTGGGGGTGGTAGAAGTAGGTGCCGGGGTGGGGGACCCGGAACTCGTACAGGAACCGCCCGCCGGGCGCGACCGCCCGCTGCGTGAGCCCGGGCACCCCGTCCATGTCGTTGCGGATCGCGATGCCGTGCCAGTGGACGGTGGTCGGCGCGGGCAGGCCGTTCTCCAGGCGCACCCGCAGCGTCGCGCCGGCCCGCGCGCGCAGCTCGGGACCTGGCACGGAGCCGCGGAACGCCCAGGTCCGCACCTGCCGCCCGCCGAGGTCCACCACGGCCGGCGCCG
>DASQWY010000545.1:0-5518 GCA_035640005.1 Actinomycetes bacterium | reverse complement strand
GGCCGCCTCCGCCGCCCTCGCCAGCGGCGCCTGGTCCCTGGCCAGGCTGGCGAGGCGGCCGCTGCGGCCCCCCAGCCTGTCGGGGGTGACCTGGTTGGCGACCGCCCCGGCCAGCGGCAGGTTGGCGGCCCGCAGCGCCGCCGCGGCCTCCAGGGTCTCGGTGACCGGCAGCTCCTCCGGCAGGCAGGTGAGCACCACCGCGGTCATCGCGGGGTCGTCCAGCAGCTCGCGGACCCGGTCGGCCTGGTGGCGGATGGGCCCGACCCGCGCCACCTCGGCCACCGTCTCGGGGGCGCGCAGGAACGGCACCACCCGGCCGGTCGGGGGCGCGTCGAGCACCACCAGGTCGTAGACGAAGCGCCTCCCCTCGCGGCGGGTGGCCGCCTCCCAGACCTTGCCGACCAGCAGCACGTCGCCCAGGCCGGGGGCGGCGGCGGTGATGAAGCGGGTCAGGTGGGCCCAGCTCAGCAGCCGGGCCAGCGGCGCAAACCCGTAGCGCCCGAGGTACTCGCGGAGCGACGCCTCCCGGTCGACGGCGATGCCCAGCAGCCGCTCGGCCAGGTGGGTCTCCCGGTAGCCGAGCGCTGGCCGGCCGAACAGCCCGGCCAGCCCCTGGCGGCCCTCGACCTCGATCAGCACCGTGCGCCGGCCCCGCATGGCGGCGGCGAGGGCGATGCTGGCGGCAACGGTGGTCTTGCCGGTCCCGCCCTTGCCGGTGATGATTAATAGTCGGGCCTGGTTGAGAACGTCCAGCATGATGGGGACCATCCTAGGTCCCCGGTTCATTCGGGGGAGAGCTCGCTCCCCCCGAACCTCCCCAAGAGCCCGGCCGCCCGTGCGGCTTGGCGTGCGTGGCCGATGCGAGGGCGGTAACAATGGCCTGCGATGCGACGACGCCTTTGGTCCCTCCTCCTGCTTGCCGGCCTGCTGGCCGTCACCCTCGGGATCCTCCCGGCCCAGGCCGCGGCCGGCGGCCCCACCGTGGAGGTGTTCGACGCCTCGGGCGTGCTCGACCAGAGCCAGCTCGGCGCGCTGCGGCGCGACCTGGCGGGGGCGGAGCGGCGCGGTGCGCGGGTCTTCCTGGTCCAGCTGGACAGCTTCGGCGGGCTCGGCGTCGACCCGGCCGCGGTGCGCCAGGTGGTGGCCGGCGCGCGGGTGCCGGTGGCGGTGTGGGTGGGGCCGCGGGCGGCCCGGGCCGCCGGCGCGGCTACCTTCCTGCTCGCCGGCGCCGACGTGGTCGGGGTCAGCCGCCAGGCGCGCATCGGCCCGGCCCTGCCGGCCGAGCTCGGCCGCGGCCGCCACGCCGCCGCCGAGCGGGCGCTGCTGGCCTCCTCCGGGCTGCCCGCGGCGGTCGGGCGGGGGAGCATCGACGGGGCCGCCGCCGAGGCGGCCGGCCTGGCCGACTACCAGGCCGAGTCGCTGCCGGACGCGGTCCGGCGGCTGGACGGGCGCGACGCCGACGGCCGCCCCATCGAGGTCAGCGGCTTCCAGGTGCGCTTCCTGTCCCAGTCGCTGCTGGACAGGATTCGCCACGGCCTGGCCAACCCGACCCTGGCCTACCTGCTGCTGCTGGCCGCCGCCGCCTGCCTGTCGTTCGAGTGGTTCCAGCCCGGCTTCGGGGTGGCCGGGGCGGCCGGCGTGCTGGTCGCCCTGCTGGCCGCCTACTCGCTGGCGGTGCTGCCGACCAGCTGGCCGCTGCTGCTGGTGCTGCTGGCCGGCCAGGCGCTGTTCACCGTGGACGCCGCCGCCGGCGGGCTCGGCCTGGCCACCGCCACCGCCACCGCGCTGACCGCCGCCGGCTCGCTGTGGCTGTTCGCCAGCCCGTCGCCGCTGCTCAGGGTCGACGGCCGCCTGGCGGCGCTGGGCACCATCTGGTCGGCGGCCTGGTTCGTGGTGATCCTCACCGTGGTGCTGCGCTCCCAGCGGCAGGCCCCCATGGGCACCGAGGCCCTGGTCGGCGCCAGCGGCGTGGTCCGCAGCATGCTCAACCCCGGCGGCATCGTGGTGGTCGACGGCGCCATGTGGCGGGCCCGCCTGGCCGAGGGCAAGGGCGCGCTCCCCACCAACCAGCGCGTCCGGGTCGACGCCGTGGTCGACGGCATCCTGCAGGTCGTCCCCGAGGACCCGGCCGCGGTCCGCCGTCCCCGCCGCTACCGCCGCCACCAGGCGGAGCCCGCCACCCGCGACTGAGCGGCGACCTGGTCGCCCGGGTGTCTCAGGCCTGCCAATTCGTGACAGACTAGGCCTGGCACATCCCTCCGAGGCGAGGAGAGCACGGTGGGCGGCATCGTCGCGCTGGTGGTGGTCGTCCTGGTGGTCGGCCTGGTCGTGGCCGCCGCCGCCACGATGGTGAAGGTCCTGCAGGAGTACGAGCGCGGGGTGATCTTCCGGCTCGGCCGCGTCCTGCCGCGCGCCAAGGGCCCCGGCATGATCTGGCTGCTGCCGTTCGGCATCGACCGGATGCGCAAGGTCAGCCTGCAGGTGGTGGCCATGAACGTGCCGCCCCAGGACGTGATCACCAAGGACAACGTGACCATGCGGGTGGACGCGGTGGTCTACTCGCGGGTGGTGGCCCCGGTCCCGGCCGTCGTCGAGATCCAGAACTACCTGTTCGCCACCAGCCAGGCGGCCCAGACCCACCTGCGCGCGATCCTCGGCAGGTACGACCTCGACACCCTGCTCGGCCAGCGTGACCAGATCAACCTGGAGCTGCGCGCGACCATCGCCAGGATCACCGAGCCATGGGGTGTGGAGGTCGGCTCGGTCGAGGTCAAGGACATCGACCTGCCCGTCGACCTGCGCCGGGCGATGGCCCACGAGGCCGAGGCCGAGCGCGACGCCAGGGCCCTGCAGATCTCCGGCGAGGCCGAGCTGCGGGTCTCCCAGACCCTGGCGGAGGCGGCCGGGATCATGTCCCAGCACCCGCAGTCGATGCAGCTCCGCTTCCTGCAGACCGTTGCGGAGGTGGCCACCGAGCGCAACTCCACCCTGGTCATGCCGATCCCGATCGAGCTGCTCAGCCTGTTCGGCCGCCTGGGCGGCGGCGACGCGGGCAACGGCCGGCCGCCTCAGCGCCCCCCGCGGCCGCTGGAGGGCCCGGACGACGAGCGCCGCGGCGGCGGCAACGGTCGCCCCGGTTAGGGCCTTTATGCCCCGTTGAGGTGCGGCGTGGGATACCGAGGCCGCAACCGAAGCGTTATGGCCGAGGCATTGAGACCGCCATTCGAGTGGGTTACAAGGGAACGACCATGGCTATCTCCGTACGCGACCTGCAGATCGGCTGGCAGTACCGGGCGCTCTGCAAGGGGCCGCAGTCCAACCTGTTCTTCGCGCCCAACCACCTGGAGCGCAAGGACGAGCGGCTGGCGCGCGAGTCGGCGGCCAAGGCGATCTGCCGGCGCTGCCCGGTGCTGGAGGAGTGCCGCGAGTACGCGCTGCTGGTGCGCGAGCCGTACGGCATCTGGGGCGGCCTGAACGAGTACGAGCGCCGCCAGCTGCTGGCCCGCCGCGCCGGCTGAGGCTAGCGTCTCCTCCGTCCGACCGCCGAGCCGATGGAGCGCGCGATGACCACCTGGGAGTACGCCACCGTCCCCCTGCTGCCGCACAACACCAAGCAGATCCTCGACAACTGGGGCGAGGACGGCTGGGAGCTGGTCGCGGTCCACACCGCCGAGGTGGGCGGCACCGTGGCCTACTTCAAGCGCCCCAGGAGCTGAGCCCGGCCGCCTCGGCGGCCCCGCCTGTGCACAGCCTCGGGGCGGTTGTCGCGGTCGTCGGCTAGGTTGCCCACCATGGACCTGGACGCCGCCTTCGCCGCCCTGCCCGGCCTGACCGAGCGGGCGGCGCAGCGGCGCATGGCGGCCGCGGTGGCGGAGGCCCTCGACGCCGGCCGGCCGCTGCTGGTGCACGCGCCCACCGGCGTGGGCAAGTCGCTCGGCTACCTGCTGCCGCTGGTGGTCGCCGGCCGCCAGGCGATCGTGGCCACCGCCACCAAGGCGCTCCAGTCCCAGCTGATCGAGCGTGACCTGCCCCGGCTGGCCGACGCCTTCGGCACCACCGCCGCCCTGGTGATGGGCAGGGGCAACTACGCATGCCTCGCCAAGGCGGAGGCGCTGGTGGAGGCGACCCGCCTGGCC
Organism: Actinomycetes bacterium; assembly: GCA_035640005.1. Classification (GTDB taxonomy): domain Bacteria; phylum Actinomycetota; class CALGFH01; order CALGFH01; family CALGFH01; genus DASQWY01. Next base: position 1,382 of record DASQWY010000545.1, on the reverse strand, counting down.
GCCACCGCCCAGGAGGAGGCGGCCCTCGACCTGGTCGCCTGGGCGGCCACCTCCGCGACCGGCAGCCGCCTGGACGCCCCGGCCGGGGTCCGCGACGACGTCTGGGACCTGGTCTCCACCTCCGGTGAGGACTGCCCCGGCCAGCGGGGCTGCGCCCTCCATGGCCGCTGCTTCGCCGAGCGGGCCATCCAGCGGGCCCGCGGCGTGGACGTGGTGGTGACCAACCACCACCTGCTGCTGCTCGAGCTGGAGCTGCGCGCCCTGACCGACGCCGCCGGGGTGATGCTGCCCGAGGCCGACGTGCTGGTGGTCGACGAGGCCCACCGGCTCGCCGACCACGCCGCCGAGCTGTACGGCGTCACCATGACCGCGGCCCGGGTGAGCCGGGCGGGCGCGGCGGTGGACGCGCGCGCCCGGGCGGCCGGCATCCGGGCCGACTGGAGCCGCCGGCTGCGCGCGGCGTGGGAGGCGCGGGCCGCCGAGCTGGCGCCCGGCCCGGTGCGGGTGGGCTCGGGCGCGGCCGCCGACCTGGCCGGTGCGCTCGGCCCGGTGGCCAGGGCGGCCGCCGACGCCGCCGCCGCCCTGAGGGAGCTGGCCGGGGCCGACGAGGACGCCGACGGCGCCGGCCAGGCCGCCCGCCGCCGCCTCGCCAGGCTGGGCCACGACCTCGGCCGCCTGGCCGACCTCGAGATCGCCGAGGGCCCCGGCGACCTCGCCGTCTGGGTCGAGGAGCGGCGCGACGGCGGACGGGCGGTCCGCTCGGCCCTGGTCGAGCCGGGCACGCTGCTGGAGGAGCTGCTGTGGCGCCGGGCGCCGGCGGCGGTGGCCTGCTCGGCCACGCTGGCGGTGGCCGGCCGGCTCGACCGGGCCGCCCGCAGCCTCGGCGTGGACGCGCCGACGACGCTGGTGGCCGCCTCGCCGTTCGACTTCCGGCGCAACGCCCTGCTGTACGTCCCGCGCGGGGTGCCGCTACCGGCCGACCCGGCCTTCCAGGACGCGGCCGAGCGCGAGCTGGCCGGCCTGGTCGAGGCCTCGCGGGGCCGCGCGATGGTGCTCTGCACCTCCTGGCGGGCGGTCGAGTCGTTCGCCGCCGCCCTGGCCGGGCTGCCCTACGAGCTGCTGGTCCAGGGCGACGACACGCCCGCGCGGCTGACCGCCCGCTTCCGCGACCAGGTGTCCAGCGTGCTGGTGGCCACCCGGACCTTCTTCGAGGGCTTCGACGTGCCCGGCGAGAGCCTGTCGCTGCTGGTGCTTGACCGGCTGCCGTTCCCCCGGCCCGACGACCCCCTGCTGGCCGAGCGCGGCCGGCGCGCCGAGCGCGACGGCGAGTCCAGGTTCGGCCGGGTGTGGCTGCCGGAGGCGGCCGTCTCGCTGCAGCAGGC
>DASQWY010000544.1:0-20163 GCA_035640005.1 Actinomycetes bacterium | reverse complement strand
GCCATCGTCCAGCAGACCGCCCTGTACGAGCACCTGCGCACCCACCCGGAGTTCTCGGCCGGCATCGACGCCTGGTGGGTGGAGCCGTTCGGCGCCGGCGAGTTCCGGGTGGAGCACCCGTTCTTCGACCTGCCCAACGTGTTCGGCTCGCCGCACGACTCCGCGCTGGTCCCGGGGATCATGGAGCAGGCGACCGCCCGCGCCGCCGCCAACATCCTGCGCTTCCTACGCGGCGAGCCGGTGACCGGCGTGGTCCGCGCCGAGAACTATGCCGACGCCGGCGCCGACGGCCACCAGGACCCGAGGCCCTGACGCCTGGGTCCAGCGTCCAATTGGCCGTGCGCGGCCAGGGGGTGTCAGCCGGCCTGGTGCACCGAGGTCTGCACGTCGGTGCAGGTCAGGTTGCAGGTGCCGAAGGTGTGCGTCTGCTGGTAGGCGACGTCAGGATCGGAGCTGACCGGGCCGTGGTCGCGGACCACGAACTGGACGTCGGCGCCGGCCGGGTTGTGCAGGCCGGTGCCGGCGATGGCCTCGGAGACGTCATCCACCGCCAGCGACCCGGAGAACCAGCCGACGCCGAACGCTCCCACGACGTCGCCGTCGGCGCGCAGGGCCGAGGCGTCCACGTCCGGGTTGGCCATGTCAGCCATGCCGCACCGCGGAACGGTGGAGGTGGCGGCGCCGGCGCAGTTCTCGGGGTGGTTGAACACCACCCACCAGACGGTGAAGGCGTGGTGGGCCTCCAGCTGGCTGGTGAACAGCGCGAACCGCAGGCCGCTGCTGGTCCGCACCAGCACCGAGTAGCCGGTGAGCGCGCCGTCGGCGGTGGCGGTGACGGGGCTGATGGTTCGGCTGGTGGTGGCCTCCGTGGCTCCAGCCGTGCCGGCAAGCAGCGCGGACAGCAAGCCAACCAGGGCAGCGAGCAGCAGAAATCGTCGTCTCACGACGCTTTCCCCCCATGGACTAGGGACCGGACACAAGGGCAGGAGTCTCAACGAATCGGTCGCGCCACGCAAACCGGGACGACCGGCGGACCCTTGGTCTGGTTGGGTGCGGCTACCCAGCGGGTTTGGCCAGCTCAAGGACGGTTGACCCGGCCCCGGGCTAATGAGAACTCCGCAGTGTGGATCACGGGTCGGGGTCGCCGTAGGGGGGGCGCCGTGGTTGGATGACCTCGCCCTTTTCCGGGTCGCGCCGCGCAGGAGGTGTCCGTGCCCGACGGGAGCACGCCGGTCGGCGAGGTCGTCATCGTCGTCTGACGATCCACCGACAAGCCCGCACCGCCAGCACGCGCCGGCGTGGCGCTCGCCTCCGGGCGTCGCCGCTTCGACTTTGCCCACCGGATCGCCCGGGCACGCCTGGAGGGGCTGGCCTCCCCGGCGAGCCTGCCGAAGGGGGCACCGCTGGCCCCCAGGACGGGCGACGGGCCGCTCGGCGACGAGGAGTACCTGTGGGAGCCGGCGCCCGGCGCCTGGTCGATCCGCCGCCGCGGCGAGGCCATGAGCCCCAGGCCGTTCGGGCCGGGCGAGTGGCAGCTCGACGGCGCCAGCGGCGACCCGACCCGACCCCGGTGACCATGATCGCCTGGCGGCTGGGGCACCTGCACGTGGACCTCGCCGGGCGCTGGGAGTGGGCCTTCGGCGAGCGGCGCCGGCCGCCCACGGAGCTGGTCGACTTCAGCCCCTCGGCCGCGGTGGCGCGGGAGCGGTTGTGGGCGATAGTGGACCGCTGGCGTGGCAGCGTCGCGGCCGTGACCGACGAGCAGCTCGACACGGTCGGCTTCGGGCAGTGCCCGGGGACCGACGACGCCGAGGTGCCGTTCATCACCGTCATCGCCGAGGTCAACCTCGAGCTCATCCACCACATGGCGGAGGTCGCCCTGCTCCGCGACCTGTACCGGACCCGTCCCACGGGCGCGCGGTAGGCCCAGGACGACCGCGCGTCAGCGCCACAGGGCGGACGGCCCGCCGGGCGCGGCGTCCGGGGCGACCTCGACGCGGGCGCCGCGCCGGAACGAGCGGATCGCCGCGTCGGCCAGCGCCAGCGCGCGGCGGCCGGCGCGGGCGTGGACGGGCGGCTCACGGCCCTGCGTGAACGCGGCCAGCAGCTCGTCCACGTGCCGGTCGAAGGTGCGGTGGAACTCGCGGTCGAGGTCGTTGAAGTAGCCGGCCTCCCAGACCTCGCGCCGCTCGCTGCCGGCGCGGCTGAACTGGTAGCGGCGCACGGTGTCCTCGATCAGCACGCGCCCGGCGGTGCCGTTGACCTCCACCCGCTGGGTGTCGGGGTAGGCGTAGGAGGAGTCGTAGCTGCCGACCAGGCTGCCGACCGCGCCGTTGGCGAACCGCAGCGCGATCGCCATGGTCGACCAGCCGCGCCCGGTGAGGTCGGTCATCTCCGCCGCCACCGACGCGACCGGCCCGCACAAGTGCTCCAGCAGGTCGAAGCCGTGGCACTGCGTCTCGACCAGGTTGGCGAACGGGTGGCTGCCGGTGCCGGCCTCGCCGCCGAACCGCCAGGTCGCGAACACCGGCCGGCCGAGCGCGCCGCCGCCGATCGCCTCGGCGGCCAGCCGCACCGGGCGCGCGTAGCGGTGGTTGAAGTTGATCGCGAAGAACAGCCCGCGCGCCTCCGCCTCGGCCAGCAGCGTGTCCGCCTCGGCCAGGTCGAACACCAGCGGCTTCTCCACCAGCAGCGGGAAGCCGGCGCGGATCACCCGCAGGGTCGGCTCGAAATGCCCCTCGTTGGGCAGGCACACGCTGACCAGGTCGGGCCGCGCGTCGGCCAGCATGCCCTCCAGGTCGGTGTAGGCGCGGGCGCCGAACTCCCGCGCCCGCGCCCCGGTCCGCTCGGGCGAGCGGCCGGCGATGCCGCACAGCTCGACGTCGGGGTGGGCGCCGAAGACCCTGGCGTGCTGCCAGCCCCAGGCGCCCGCGCCGACGATCGCGACCCGGACCGGACGCCGCTCGCCCATGGCCGCTCCCTCAGCTGCCCTCGGGCAGCACCGTGATCGTGCGGCTGGAGGTGTAGAAGTCGCGGGCGGCCTTGCCCTGCTCGCGCGGGCCGAAGCTGGAGTCCTTCTCGCCGCCGAAGGGGGCGTGGAAGTCCACGCCCGAGGTGGGCGCGTTCACCCGGATCATGCCGGCGTCCAGCCGCGCCGCCATCCGCAGCGCCCGGTCCAGGTCGCGGGTGAACACCGCGCCGACCAGGCCGTAGCGGACCCCGTTGGCGAGCGCCACCGCCTGCTCGTCGTCGGCGGCCGGCAGCAGCGCCGCGATCGGGCCGAACACCTCCTCCTGGGCCACGCGGGCGTCCGGCGCCACCCGGTCCACCAGGGTCGGCGCGACGAACCAGCCGGCCCCCTCGCCGGCGCGGCCGCCGGCGAGCACGCGGCCGCCGCCGGCGCGCGCCTCCTCGGCCGCCGCCACCACCGCCCGCCTGGCCGGTTCGTTGATCACCGGCCCGACCACCGTGGCCGGCTCGGCCGGGTCGCCGACCGCCAGGCCCTCCACGGCCGCGACCAGCGCGTCGGTGAACGGGCGGGGGTCGCCGACCACGATCGCGCGGCTGGTGGCGGTGCACTTCTGCCCGGCGTAGCCCATGGCGGCGCCCGCGATGGTGGCCGCCGCCCGCTCCGGGTCGGCGTCGGGCAGCACGATCGAGGCGTTCAGGCCGCCCATCTCCGCCTGGCAGGGGATGCCGCGGGCGGTGGCGGCCGCCGCCACCTGCCTGCCGACCTCCACCGAGCCGGTGAAGGAGACGCAGTCGGCCCGCTCGATCAGGGCGGTCGCGGTCCTGGCGCCGCCGGGGACGACCTGGAACAGCCCCTCGGGCAGGGCGGCGCCGAGCAGCTCGGCCAGGCGCAGGGCGACGGCGGTCGCCTCCGAGGCCGCCTTGAGCACCACGCCGTTGCCGAACGCCAGCGCCGGGGCGGCCTTCCACAGGGGGATCGCGACCGGGAAGTTCCACGGGGTGATCAGCCCGGCGACCCCGCGCGGGCGGCGCCGGCGCAGCAGCAGCGCGGCCGGGCTTGGCCCAGGGTAGGTCTCGCCGTCGGGGTCGAGCACCTGCTGGGCGTAGTAGCGCAGGATGCCGACCCCGCGGGCGGTCTCGGCGGCCGCCTCGGTGACCGGCTTGCCGACCTCCCGGACCGCCAGGTCGGTCACCTCCTCGCCGGCGCGCGCCAGCGCCTCGGCCGCGGCCACCAGGGCGGCCGAGCGCTCCAGCGCCGGCAGCGCCGCCCAGCGGGCGGCCGCCTCCCCGGCGCCGGCGACCGCCGCGACCACGCCGTCGGCGCCGAGGTCGTCCAGCTCGACCAGCAGGTCGTCGGGTCGTTGCGGGGAACGGCTCTGCACCATCGAACGCCTCGCCTCCATCGCGCCGGGCCGGGCCGCTACGGTAGCGCCCGCGGCCCCGCCGCTCACTCGGTCATCGCGAACGCGGCCCGCAGGTCGCTGGCGGTCTGGGTGAGGTGGTCGCGCATGGCCGCGGCGGCGCCCTCGGCGTCGCGCGCCCTCACCCGCTCCAGGATGCGGGCGTGCTGCTCGATCACGTCCTCGACGGTGCCGCCGCGGGCCAGGTGCCCGCTGAGGCTGCGTAGCCGGCTGGCGCGCAGCGGCTCCTCCATCGCCTCGATGATGAAGGTGAGCAGCTGGTTGCCGCTGGCAGCCGCGAGGTTCTCGTGGAAGCGGATGTCCGCCTCGTGCAGCTCCAGCGGGTCGTCGGCGACCGTCCGCATCGCCTCCAGCGCCATCTGCAGGCCGGTGACCGACCCGCGGCTGGCGCGGGCGGCCGCCAGCGAGGCGATGTGGACCTCCAGGGCGCGGCGCACCTCCAGCAGGTCCATGAGGTTGCGCGGGTCGCGGCGGACGGCGACGGTGAAGAAGTCGCCGATGGGCCGGCCGTTGGGGTGCGCCACGGTCAGGCGCCGGCCCTGGCGGACCTCGACCAGGCCGCGCGCCTGCAGCGACTTGGTCGCCTCGCGGACGGTCAGCCGGCTGACGCCGTAGCGGCCGGCCAGGTCGGACTCGGAGGGCAGCTCGGCGCCCGGCTCGAGCTCGCCGAGGACGAGGTCGTCGAGCCGCCGCACGACCGTCTCGGTGCGGTTCGGCTCGGCCGGCTGCCCGGCGGCTGCGGAGGAGCTTGGCACCGGGCAAGCATGCAACAGGTCAGTTACTCCTGGCAATCAACGCTGATGAGATCTTGTCTACTCATCAGATACGTGGGAGGCTGCTACGTGGCCGTCCAAGGGGGGCCTCTCGAAAGGAGGACCCTCGTGCCAGGACCCCGTTGCGGCGGACCCGCACCGCCGCCCTGCTCGCGCTGGTCGCGCTGCTGCTGGCCGCGTGCGGCGGGAACAACAAGTCGTCGTCGACGGCCGGGGCCGACTCGGGCGTCAGGATCAGCTTCTGGACGCGCGCTGCCACCGAAGCGGCCAGCCGGCGCCTGGTGAACGGCTACAACCAGACCCACAAGAACCACGTCGACCTGACGGTCATCCCCACCGACAACTACCAGCCGCGGATCGCGGCGGCGGCCGGCGCCAAGAACCTCCCGGACGTGTTCGCCTCCGACGTGATCTTCATGCCCCAGTACACCTCCAAGGGGCTGTTCCTGGACATCACCGACCGGATCGACAAGCTGCCGTTCAAGAGCTCCCTGGCGCCATCGCACATCCAGCTGGGCACCTACCAGGGGCGCGAGTACGGGGTCCCGCACGTGCTGGACCTGTCGGTGCTGTTCTACAACAAGGTGCTCTACCAGAAGGCCGGCCTGGACCCGAACAAGCCGCCGAAGACCCTCAAGGAGTTCGCCGACCAGGCGCGCACCATCCGCCAGAAGGTCGGCGGCAAGGTCTACGGCACCTTCTGGGGCGGCAGCTGCGGTGGCTGCTACGTGTTCACCTACTGGCCGTCGATCTGGGCCGCCGGCGGCGAGGTGATGAACAAGGACGGCTCCCAGTCCACCATCGACAGCCCGCAGTCGGTGCAGGTCTACCAGATCTACAACCAGCTGTGGAAGGACGGCGTGGTGCCGCCGTCGGCCAAGGACGAGCGCGGCCCCACCTGGACCAGCTACTTCCCCAAGGGCGTCATCGGCGTGATGCCGATGCCCTCCACCACGCTGGGGGCGATGCCCAACAACAGCAAGGTCAAGGTCGGCGTGGCGCCGATCCCCGGGCCCGACGGCGGCGAGTCGACCTTCGTCGGCGGCGACTCGATCGGCATCTCGGCCACCTCCAAGCACCCCGACCAGGCCTGGGACTTCATCTCCTGGACCCTGTCCGACCAGGCGCAGGTCGAGATCGTCGCCAAGAACAAGGACATCCTCGCCAGGACCGACCTGGCCAGCAACAAGTACTCGGCGACCGACCCGCGGGTGGTGCTGATCAACCAGCTGGTCGGCAAGGGCAGGACGCCGTACGCGCTGAACTTCGGAGCGACCTACAACGACCCGAACGGGCCATGGATCCCGGTGGCGCGCAACGCGGTGTTCGGGCCCGACGCGGCCACCGCGCTGCAGCAGGGCGCACCCAAGCTCACCCAGTCGCTGCAGCAGCAGTAGGCGCATGAGCGCGGTCTCCACGCGCCCCGCCCGCGACGCGACCACGCTGCCGGCGGGCCGCCCGACCCGCCGGTCGTGGTCGCGGTCGCGCAGCCTCAAGGGCATCGGCTACACCGCGCCGACCGCGGTGGTCGTGGTGGTGCTGTTCCTGGCGCCGCTGGTGCTGGTCTTCTGGATGTCGCTGAACCGCTGGCCGCTGCTCGGCTCGCCGACCCTCAACGCCCCCGACAACTACGCCCGCATCCCCGACAACCCGCTGTTCTTCCAGGCCGTGCGCTTCACCCTGAAGTACACGGTGGTGGTCACCGTGCTGCTGCTGGCGGTCGCGCTCGGCCTGGCCATGCTGGTGCAGGAGCGGCGGCGCGGCGTCGGCCTGCTGCGCACCAGCTACCTGCTGCCGAGCGGCGTCGGCTTCGCCACCGCGGCGCTGCTGTTCTACGGCCTGTACTCCAACGAGATCGGCCCGCTCGCCGGCATCCTGCGCGGCCTCGGCCTGGTCCACGGGGCCTTCTCCTTCAGCGGCACGCCCAACGCCGCCCTGTTCTCCACCATCGCCCTGGTCATCTGGCGGTTCGCCGGCTTCCAGATGCTGATCCTGCTGACCGGCCTGCAGTCGATCCCGCTGGACCTGTACGAGGCGGCCCGCGTGGACGGGGCCAGCCGCTGGCAGGCGTTCCGCCGCATCACCCTGCCGCTGCTGCGCCCGACGCTGGCGCTGCTGCTGGTCCTCAGCGTCAGCGGCTCGCTGCTGGCCTTCGACCAGTTCTTCATCCTCACCCAGGGCCAGCCCGACAACAGCACCCTGACCATGGTGATGGTCATCTACCGGGAGGCCTTCTTCCGCTTCAACCTCGGCTCGGCCGCCGCCCTGTCGGTGGTCGTGCTGCTGGTGCTCGTCGCCCTGAACGCGCTGCAGCTGCGCGTGCTGCGGCGCGACGACTGAACCCACCGGAGCCCGCCATGCACTCCTCCAAGCTCACCGGCCGCGCCGGCTTCTACACCACCGGGGTGGCCCTGGCGATCCTGTTCGTCTTCCCGTTCCTGTGGAGCGGCTGGTCGTCGGTGAAGGGTCAGCCGGGCAGCGGCCAGGCCAGCGGCTACGGCTTCGGCAACTACGCCTACCTGGCCCACTACGGGGAGGGGGTGTGGACCTATCTGACCAACAGCGCGGCAGTGACCGCCATGACGGTGCTCGGCACGCTGGTGGTCTCCGCGCTCGGCGGCTACGGGTTCGCCCGCTTCGACTTCCCCGGCAAGAACCTGCTGTTCCTGGCGACGCTGAGCATCCTGATGGTGCCGTACGCGACCATCCTGATCCCGCTGTACGTGCTGCTGGACCGGCTCGGCCTGCAGGACTCGCTGGTCGGCCTGAGCCTGGTGTTCGTCATGTTCCAGCTGCCGTTCGCGCTGTTCATGATGCGCAACTCCTTCGAGGCCCTGCCCCGGGAGCTGGAGGAGGCGGCGCTGGTGGACGGCTGCTCGACGCTGGCGGCGCTGCGGCGGGTGCTGCTGCGCGCGGTCCGGCCCGGCCTGGTCACCGTCGGGCTGTTCGCGTTCCTGGCCTCGTGGAACGACTTCTTCGCCCCGCTGATCCTGCTCAGCGACGCCAAGAAGTTCACCATGCCGGTGGCCGTCTACAGCATGCAGCAGCACACCTTCGGCGCCATCGACTACGGCGCGCTGGAGGCGGGCGTGATGGTCATGGCGCTGCCGTGCCTGCTGCTGTTCGTGCTGCTGCAGCGCCACTACGTGCGCGGCTTCATGACCGGGGCGCTCCGTGGCTGACCCGCGCGGGCCGGTGGCCCCCTCGGCCGGCCCGCTTCGCCCGCTCGGCCTCGACGAGGTGCGCCTGACCGGCGGCTTCTGGGGCCAGCGGCAGGAGCTGAACGCCGCGGTGATCCTGGAGCACTGCCTGGGGTGGATGACGCGGCTCGGCTGGGTCGACAACTTCCGGCTGGCCGCCGAGGACCGGCTGCCCGCCGGCCGCCGCGGCCGCGAGTTCAGCGACTCCGAGGTCTACAAGCTGCTGGAGGCGATGGCGTGGGAGGCCGGCCGCGGCGGCCGCGCCGGCCTCGACCGGACGGTCGACGAGCTCGCCGGGGTGGTCGCCGCCGCCCAGGAGCCCGACGGCTACCTCAACACCAGGTTCGGCCACCAGGGGCCGGGGTCGCGCTACCGCGACCTGGAGTGGGGGCACGAGCTGTACTGCTCCGGCCACCTGGTCCAGGCGGCGGTGGCGCGGCTGCGCGGCCACGGGGATGACCTGCTGGTGGCGACCGCCCGGCGGGCCGCCGACCAGCTGTGCCACGAGTTCGGGCCCGGCGGCCGCGACGGCGTCTGCGGCCACCCGGAGGTCGAGATGGCGCTGGTGGAGCTGTACCGCGCCACCGGCGAGCCGCGCTACCTCGAGCAGGCCAGGCTGTTCGTCGAGCGCCGCGGCCGGCCGGCCCTGGCCGACGTCCCCCTCGGCCGCGACTACTTCCAGGACGACCTGCCGGTGCGTGCCGCCACCACCCTGCGGGGCCACGCGGTCCGTGCCCTGTACCTGGCGTGCGGGGCGGTCGACCTGGCGGTGGAGACCGGCGACCGGGAGCTGCTGGAGGCGGTGGCGGCGCAGTGGCGGCACACGCTCACGGCCCGGACCTACCTGACCGGCGGGATGGGCTCGCGGCACGTGGGGGAGTCGTTCGGGGAGGACTTCGAGCTGCCGCCGGACCGCGCCTACGCCGAGACCTGCGCGGGCGTGGCCGCGGTGATGCTCGCCTGGCGGCTGCTGCTGGCCACCGGCGAGGAGCGCCACGCCGACCTGGCCGAGCGGGTGCTCTACAACGTGGTGGCGGCCTCGCCGGCGCTGGACGGGCGCTCGTTCTTCTACGCCAACGCGCTGCAGCAGCGGGTGCCCGGCATCGCCCCGGACCCGCACGCCCCCAGCCCCCGCGCCGCCGGCAGCCTGCGTGCGCCCTGGTTCGCGGTGGCCTGCTGCCCGCCCAACGTCGCCCGCCTGCTGGCGAGCCTGGCCGGCTACGTCGCCACCGCCGACGCCGGCGGCGTGCAGCTGCACCAGCTGGCCGGCTGCACCGTGCGGACCTCGCTGCCGGACGGCCGGCGGGTCGGGCTGCGGGTGGCGACCGGCTACCCGTGGTCGGGCACGGTGACGGTGCGGGTGGAGGAGTCCGCCGGCGGCGACTGGCGGATCGGCGTGCGGGTGCCGTCGTGGGCGGAGGGGGCGACGCTCGCCTGGGACGGGCGGCGGCGGCCGGTCGGGCCGGGCCTGGCGACGGTGGCGGCGGCCTGGCGGCCCGGCCAGGAGCTGCGGCTTGAGCTGCCGCTGCGGCCGCGCTGGAGCTGGCCGGACCCGCGCATCGACGCCGTCCGCGGCTGCGTGGCGGTGGAGCGGGGGCCGCTGGTCTACTGCGCCGAGTCGGTCGACCAGGACCCCGCCGTGCGGCTGGAGGCGGTGGCGGTCGACACCTCCGCCGCGCCCGCCGAGCGGCCGCCGGCCGTGGCCGGCGCGGTGCGGCTGGCCTGCGCCGCCCGGGCGGTCCCCGACGGCGCGCCCGACTGGCCGTACGGCGGCGACCCGGGCCGGCCGCCGGCGGCCGCGGTGCCGCTCACCCTGGTCCCCTACCATCTGTGGGGCAACCGCGGCGCCGCCAGCATGCGCGTGTGGCTGCCGGCGCTGGCCGGGTAGGGGAGGGGGCTGGCATGAGGATCACCGAGGTGCGCACGACCGTGGTGGGGGCTCCCTGGCGGGAGCTGACCTTCGTGGAGCTGCTGACCGACGAGGGGCTCACCGGGGTCGGCGAGGTCCGCATGGTGAACAAGACCGCCACCCTGGTCGCCCTGGTCGGGGAGCTCGCCCCCCGCTACGTGGTCGGGGCCGACCCCTTCGACGTCGAGCGGCTGGCCTGGCAGGTGCAGCGGGAGGAGTACGGCCGGGTGGGGGAGGTGTCGCAGTCGGCGCTGGCCGCCTTCGACATGGCCTGCTGGGACATCATGGGGCAGGCGCTGGGGGTGCCGGTCTGGAAGCTGATCGGCGGCCGCGTCCGCGAGCGGGTCCCCGCCTACGCCAACGGCTGGTACACGGTGGAGCGCGACCCGGAGCGGGTGGCCGCGCAGGCCCGCAAGGTGGTGGAGCGCGGCTACCGCGCCCTCAAGCTGGACCCGTTCGGCGCCGCCAGCGCCGAGCTGGACGCGGCCGAGCGGCGCCGCTCGGCCGGGATCGTCGCGGCCGTGCGCCAGGCGGTCGGGCCGGACGTGCAGATCATGGTGGAGATGCACGGCCGCTTCACGCCGGCGACGGCGGTGCGGGTGGCGGCCGCGCTGGAGCCGTACGACCCGGAGTGGATCGAGGAGCCGGTGCCGCCCGAGAACCCCGCCGCGCTCGCCAGCGTGCGGCGGGCGACCCGCATCCCGATCGCCACCGGCGAGCGGATCCACCACCTGCCGGAGTTCCGGGAGCTGTTCGAGCGGGGCGTGGTCGACGTCGTCCAGGCCGACCTGACCCACTTCGGCGGCTTCCTGGAGATGAAGCGGCTGGCCGGCTGGGCCGACGCCTACTACGCGCTGCTGGCGCCGCACAACGTGTGCGGCCCGGTCGCCACCGCCGCCAACCTGCACCTGGCCGTCGCCACCAGCAACTACAAGGTGCTGGAGCACTTCAACGACTTCGCCGACCCGTGGGTCGCCGAGCTGGTCGACCACGCGCCCACCGTCGATCCGGCCGACGGCTGCTTCGCCCTGCCCACCCGGCCGGGGCTGGGGGTGCGGCTCGACCACGACGCCTGCCGCCGGCACCCGCCGACCGGGGCGCGCCTGGACCTGTTCCGCCCCGGCTGGGAGCGGCGCCAGGGGGAGCGGCACGACGATGGGAGGACAGATGAGCCAGCACCCGTCCCGCCCGAGCACGGCTGAGCTGCTGCGCGCGCTCGGGCTGCCCGGCGGCGACCTGCACCAGCGGCCGGCGTCGGCCAAGCGCTTCCCGGACGGGGTCGAGTGGCGGGTCGAGATCCCCAGCGTGGAGGGCCCCCGCTGCCTGGAGGCGGTGCTGGAGGAGGCCAAGCGGCTGGAGGTGCCGGTGCGCCGGGTCTCCCAGGGCAGCGGCACGATGCTGCTCACCGACGAGGAGCTGGACGAGATGGTCGCCCAGGCCGCCGACGCCGGCGTGGAGCTGAGCCTGTTCGCCCGCCCCTGCGCCGGCTGGGACGCCTCCGCGATGGCCCGCGCGCCGGCCGGCGCCGTGCTGGCCCCCGCCGCCCGCGGCCAGGACCAGCTCGCCGCCGCCGTGGACGACATCCGCCGCGCGGCCGAGCACGGCGTGCGCAGCGTGCTGGTCGCCGACCTGGGGGTGCTGCGCGCCTTCGGCCTGCTCCGCCGCCGCGGCGACCTGCCCGCGGAGATGCAGGCGAAGGTGTCGGTGATGCTGCCGGCGGCCAACCCGGCGGCCGCGCAGGTGCTGGTGGAACTCGGCGCCGACACCATCAACGTGCCGACCGACCTGACCGTCGGCCAGCTGGCCGCCATCCGCGCCGCCGTCGACGTGCCGCTGGACGTGTACGTCGAGTCCCCCGACAACCTCGGAGGCTTCGTCCGCCACTACGAGATCGCCGCGATCGTCGCGGCCGCCGCGCCGGTGTACGTCAAGTTCGGGCTGCGCAACGCGCCCGACGTGTACCCGGCCGGCAGCCACCTGGAGGCGACCACCGTGGCGCTGTCGCGCGAGCGGGTCCGGCGCGCCCGCCTCGGCCTGGACCTGCTCGCCCGCGCCCGCCCCGACGCCCCCACCTCCGACCCCCGCGCCCCGGGCCTGGCCGTCCCGGTCCCGACCTCCTAGCGGGGGTCGGAGGCGAAGGTCGCGGCTGCCAGCACCAGCGTGCCGCCCGCGGTCGCCAGCGCCGAGATCGTCGCCCTAGCGGCGCACCGCCCCGGCGAGTGGCACGTCGGCCTCCGGAGGGGCGTCGCCGTGGCGGTGGACGATCTTCCACTCCCCGTCCTCGCGGCGGTAGACGTGGGTGACGCGCAGGACGTACGGCGCCACCGGGGCGCCGTCGATGGACACCGAGGTGTGCTCGTAGCCGACGGTGTAGGCCAGGTCCCCGCTGACGTCGGCGGCGACCAGCTCGAAGCGGTAGGAGGTGCAGTCCGAGAACCGCGAGGCGAGCGCGTGGAAGAACCGGCGCACCTCATCCGGCCCGCCCTTGCTGGTCGCGGCGCCGAACAGCGTCACGGGGTCCTCGGTCGACCACATCGCCAGGCGCGGTGCCGGGTCGCCGTTGTGGATCGCTTCTTCCGCCTTCACCTGCCGGGCGAGGGTCTCGTCGAGGAAGTCGTCGAGGGCGCTCATGGCCACCTCCTGGCGTTCGTGGGGACTCGGCATCCCGGTCCCGGTGGCGTCGATGCTGGCGGGTCGGCGGTACGGGACCGTTACGACCGCGCGGCCCTCAGTTCAGGCCGTCGCGGAGGACGGCGACGATCACGCGCAGGATCAGCACGGTCGCGCAGAACAGCCCGAAGTAGCCGAAGAACTGGAACAGCGAGGTGTCGCCGGTGAACGGCGGCCCGCCCTGGGTGCCGAGCAGCATCACCGACAGCACCCCGACCACGCCGCCGAGCCCCGCCAGCACCGCCCGGTTGAGCAGCCGGGTGAGCGCCCGCACGTCCTGCTCGTCGGCGAACAGGCTCACCCGCGCGCGCAGGTCGCCCCGCTCGACCAGGCTGGCGATCCGGTCCAGGTGCCTGGGGGTGCGCCGCAGCAGCAACGCCAGGCTGGCCAGCTCCTTGCGGGCCAGCTCCTCCAGCGAGGTGGGCGCCAGGCGCGCCCGCGCCCACTCGGCCGCCAGCTGCTCGGCCGCCTCGATCACCAGGTAGCCGGGCGACAGGGTGGTCAGCGTCCCCTCCAGGGTCACCAGCGCGCGGAAGTAGGTCGAGAACTCCGGCGGCAGGGTGATCCCGAAGGTGAAGAACAGCTGCAGCAGGTCGTTGAACATGGCGGCGCTGGGGGCGGCGCCGGTGCCGAGGTGCCTGGCCATGAAGCGGGCGAGGGCGCGCTCCAGCTGGTCGTCGTCGAAGCGGCGGCGCAGGGTGGCGACCTCCAGCACCGCCTGGCGCAGCACGCCGGCGTCGCGCTGCTGCACGGCCACCAGCATCTCCCGCAGGCTCGACTGCTGCAGGGCGTCGAGCCGGCCGGTGGCGCCGAAGTCGATCAGGCCGAGCCGCCCGCCCTCCAGCACCAGCACGTTGCCTGGGTGGGGATCGGCGTGGAAGCGGCCGTCGACCAGCATCTGCTTGAGCGCGCAGCGCAGCAGCGCGTCGGCCAGCTTGGCCCTGTCCAGGCCCATCGCCTCGATGCGGCCCGTCTCGCGCACGCTGACGCCGTCCAGCCACTCCATCACCAGCACCCTGGCGGTGGACAGCTCCCGGTTGACGACCGGGACGTGGACCTCGTCGCTGGCGGACAGGCCGGCGGCGATCTCGGTGGCGTTGCGGGCCTCCTGGCGGAAGTCCAGCTCCTCGCGCAGCCGGTCGGCGAACTCCCCGACCAGCTCGGTCACGTGGTAGTCGGCGCCCCAGGAGGTGCGGGCCTCCACCGCCCTGGCCAGCTCGGTCAGCACCAGCAGGTCCCGCTCGACCGCCTCGGCGATGCCGGGCCGCTGCACCTTGACGATCACCCGCTCGCCGCCGTGCAGCCGCGCCCGGTAGGCCTGGCCGATCGAGGCGGCCGCGATCGGCACCGGGTCGAACTCGCTGAACGCCTCCGCCACCGGCCGCCCCAGCTCCGCCTCCAGCAGCGCCTCGATCTCGGCCTGCGGGGCGGGGGCGACCTGGTCCTGCAGGCGGGACAGCTCGGCGATCACGGCGGGCGGCACCAGGTCGGCCCTGGTCGACAGCAGCTGGCCGAGCTTGACGAACATGCCGCCGCACTCCTCCAGGGTCAGCCGCAGGCGGCGGGCCGCCGGCGCGCCGGGCTCGACCGCCTCCTCCTCCGACGGCCTTGCCAGGCCGAGCGCCGGCCCGAAGCCGTGCTTGACGGCGATGCGGGTGATCTGGGCGTAGCGGCCGACCCGCTGGCCGGAGCGGCGCAGCGCCCGCAGCGGGCGGGGCAGCGACACCAGGCCCGTCTGCGCCCTGGCGAGGGTGCCGGGTTTGGCCAGCAGCTCGATCCAGACCGACGCGGACATCGTGAAGACGATCGCGAACACCCACAGGTTGCGGCCGAAGCCCGGCGCGCCGGTGTCGCCCCGGGCGATCGCCAGCGACAGGGCCAGCGCCGCCAGCCAGCCCGCCAGCCCGGCCGCCAGCGTGCCCGCCAGCGACCGCGTGACGCCGAGCAGCCGCCCCGCGACCAGCGCCACCAGCAGGATCGCCGGCAACGAGACGACCAGGTCCCACCCGAGCAGGCCGTGCAACGCGCCCCCCCTTCCTCGACGTGCTGGAAGTATCGGGCACCCGGGCCGGGTCGCGAAAGCCCGCCGCCGCTGACGCCGCCGGCGGCCGGCGGCGATCTTGTCGGCCGCGGAGGCGCAGACTAGATTCGAGAGCCGACTCCGACAAGGGGGAACCGTGGTCCAGCAGGCCCGGCGCAGCCCGCGGCCGTTCCTGGTCGCTGTGGTCCTGGCCGTCGTGCTGATCGCTGGCCTGCGGCTGCTCACCACCCGCGGCACCAGCGCCGGCGGCGCCGGTGGCGCCGGCGGCGCGGCGGCCGGCCGCTGCAAGACCGCCGTCACCCTGGCGGTCACCGCCTCCTCGGAAAAGGCCCAGCTGCTCAAGCAGCTGGCGGGCGACTACAACGCCGAGGCGCACGTCGTCGACGGCCGCTGCGTGCTGGTCCAGGTCACCAGCAAGGCGTCGGGCGCGGCCATGGCGGCGCTCGCCAAAGGCTGGAACCCCACTGCCGACGGGCCGCGGCCCGACGTGTGGACGCCCGCGTCCTCCGGCTGGGTCACCCTGCTCGAGCAGCGCACCCAGCGCAGCGACCGGCCCAAGCTGGTCCCCGCCGGCGCCCTGCCGCACATCGCCGCCTCGCCGCTGGTGATCGCCATGCCACGCCCGATGGCGCAGGCGCTCGGCTGGCCAGGCAAGCAGCTCGGCTGGGCCGACCTGCTCGACCTGGCCCGCGACCAGGCCGGCTGGGGCCGCGCCGGCCACCCGGAATGGGGCCAGTTCCGGCTCGGCAAGACCAACCCGAACTTCTCCACCTCCGGGCTGAACGCCACCATCGGCGCCTACTTCGCCGCCACCGGCCTGGCCAGCGACCTGACCTCCAAGGACGTGGCCAGCCGCAAGGCGCGCGCCTTCGTGCAGGGCGTGGAGCGCTCGGTGGTCCACTACGGCGACACCACCCTCACCTTCCTGTCGAACCTGCAGCGCGCCGACGACGCCGGCGCCGGCCTCTCCTACATCTCCGCGGTGGCGGTGGAGGAGAAGTCGGTGTGGGACTACAACCAGGGCAACCCGACCGGGGACCCGGCCACCCTCGGCAAGCACGCCAAGCCGAAGGTGCCGCTGGTCGCCATCTACCCCAAGGAGGGCACGCTGCTGTCCGACCATCCCTGGGTGACGCTGACCGCGCCGTGGGTCGACGACGCCAAGCGCAAGGCGTCCGCCGACCTGCTGGGCTGGCTGCAGGGCCCCAAGGCGCAGGGCCGCTTCCAGCAGTTCGCGTTCCGCGACAGCCAGGACCGCCCCGGCCCGCTGGTCACCCAGGACGTCGGCCTGCTGCGCGGCGAGCCGCGCACGCTGCTGCAGCCGCCGGCCCCGCGGGTGCTGGACCAGCTGCTGCGGAGCTGGGCGAACCTGCGCAAGCGCGCCAACGTGCTGCTGGTGATCGACACCTCCGGCTCCATGGGCGAGGAGGTGCCGGGCACCGGCCGCAGCAAGCTCGACCTGGCCAGGCAGGCCGCCCTCAACTCGCTGTCGCAGTTCGCCGCCGACGACCAGGTCGGCCTGTGGATGTTCTCGACCCAGCTGGATGGCGACGTCGACCACCGTTCGCTGGTCGACCAGGGCCCCATGGACGCTTCCCGGCGGGCGCTGCTGCGCCAGCGCATCGAGGGCCTGGCGGCCGAGGGCGGCACCGGCCTGTACGACACCAGCCTGGCCGCCTGGCAGTTCGTCAAGGGCCACTCGCGCCCGGACGACATCAACGCGGTGGTGCTGCTCACCGACGGGCGCAACGAGGACAACGGCATCTCCCTGGACAACCTCCTCGGCCAGGTCCACGGCGAGGAGGGTGCCGCCTCGGTGCGGCTGTTCACGATCGCCTACGGCGCCGACGCCGACCTCGCCACCCTGCAGCGCATCTCGCAGACCACCAACGCCGCCGCCTACGACTCCTCCGACCCCACCAGCATCGACCAGGTCTTCACCGCGGTCGTGTCCAACTTCTGACCGTGGCGCTCAAGGACGAGCTGACCGAGCCGTGGGGGCTGCTGCTCGGCGGCGCCGCCTTCGGGACCGCCTGGGCGGTGGGGCTGCCGCTGGCCGCGGCGGGCGCGGTCGGCGCGGCGGTGTGGGCGACCAAGGCGGCCACGGCGGCCTGGGAGGGCCGGCGCGGCGGCCGGCGGCGGCCGCGGGGCGAGCTGCCGGTCGACGCGCGCTCGGCCGAGGGGGTGTGGCTACAGCGGGCGCAGCGGGCGGCGGCCAGCTTCGCCGAGCTGGCGCGTTCGATGACCGCCGGGCCGCTGGCCGACCGGGTCGCGACCATGGGACCAGAGGTCGACGACACCGTGCGCTCCCTCGGCCGACTCGCCGGCCAGGCGACCGCCGCCGGCCGGGCGCTGGCGCGCATCGACGACGCCGCCCTGGACGCCGAGGCCGCGCGGCTGCAGCGCGCCCGCCACGGCGCCAGCGGCGATGTCGCCGCCGAGCTGGACCGCTCGCTCGCCTCGGTCCGCGCGCAGCGGCAGGTCCACGACCGGCTCGCAGCTGCCCACCAGGGCGTCCTCGCCCGCCTGGAGTCGGGTACGCTCGGGCTGGAGAGCCTGGTGGCCCGGGTGGTCGAGCTGTCGGCGATGACCGCGGGCGGCCCGGCGGGTGACGTCGGCGGGGTCGGCGAGCTCGGCGACGAGCTGGAGGGGATCCGCCAGGGCCTCGCCGAGACCGAGGAAGTCTCGCGGCAGGCGCTCAGCGCCTTCCACCGGAACGACCGATCCTAGGAGGTCAGCATGGGCAGGCTGCTGCGGCGAGCGTGGCGCTACCTGGTGGCGGCGCTGTCGGGCAAGCTCGACGAGGTGTCCGACCCGAGGGTCCAGATCGAGCAGGCGATCGAGGACGCCAGGCAGCAGCACGCGCTGCTGTCGCAGCAGGCCGCCGCGGTGATCGGCAACGAGCGCGAGCTGCAGCTCAAGCTCACCCGCGCGGTCGAGGACACCGAGAAGCTGCAGGCCAACGCCCGCCAGGCGCTGCTGCTGGCCGAGCAGGCGCGCGCCGCCGGCGACCAGCGGCGCGCCGCCTCCTACGAGGACTCCGCGCGCGCCTTCGCCACCAAGCTGGTAAGCGCCGAGGCGTCCATGAAGGACCTGCACGCCATGGCCGAGCGCGCCGCGCAGGCGTCGCAGCAGGCGCGCGACGCGGTCGAGACCAACGCGCTGGCGCTGCAGAAGAAGCTCGCCGAGCGCACCAAGCTGCTGTCGCAGCTGGACCAGGCGAAGATGCAGGAGCAGCTCAACAGGGCCATGGCCGGCATGACCGAGCTGGCCCCCCCGGGCGACACCCCGAGCCTGGAGGAGGTCCGCGACAAGATCGAGGCCCGCTACGCCCGCGCGCTCGGCGAGGCCGAGCTGCAGTCCAGCTCGGTCGAGGCCCGCATGCTGGAGGTGGAGCGCGCCTCCATCGACGCCGAGGGCGCCGCCCGGCTGGAGTCGATCCGGCAGGGGCTCGGCCTGCCGAGCCCGGCCGGCGCCCAGGCCCCGGCGGTCGAGCCGTCCCCGGGCAAGACGCCCACCGAAGGGCCCTGAGCCGCCGCCCAGGTGCAACCATCCGGGGGCGCCCGCGCGTGACCACTGCGGAGACCATCCGCGGGAGGGGGCCGTGGCCGCCGACGACGCCGAGTTCAGCGAGTTCTTCGCCGGCCAGTACGCGCGCCTGTGCTGGCTGGGCTACCTGCTGACCAGCAGCCGCGCCGAGGCCGAGGAGCTGGCGCAGGAGGCGCTGGTGCGCACCTGGTGGCGCTGGAAGCTGGTGCGGCGGCCCGACGACCCCGCCAGCTACGCCCGCAAGGTGCTGGTCAACCGGCGCCGCTCGCTGCTGCGCCGGGCGGTGGTGGAGGCGCGGTCGCTGGCTCGGGCCCGGGACGAGGGTGAGGGGACGGTCATACCAGCCGGCGACGAGCGCGCCATGGTGCTGTGGCAGGCGGTCCAGGCGCTGCCGGCGCGGCAACGTGCGGTGCTGGTGCTGCGCTTCCACGAGGACCTCACCGAGGCGCAGGTGGCGCGGCTGCTGGGGCTGCCGCTGGGGACGGTGAAGTCGCTCGGCCACCGGGCCCTGGCGCGGCTGCGCGAGCGGCTCGGCTCGCCCGACCTCGACCCGGCGGGCAGCGGCACCGAGGAGGGACGATGAAGCTGGAGGAGGAGCTGCGGCAGCTCTTCGGGCGGGTGGAGGACGCGCCCTGGCCCGGCGAGCGGGACGCCTACGACCGCTTTCTGCGCCGCCGGGCGCGGCGCGGCCGCGCGGCGGCCGTCGGCACCGCCCTCGGGCTGGTCGTCCTGCTCGCCGCGGTGCTGCTGGCCCGCGGGCTGCCCGGGGACCGGCGGCTCGAGCCCGGCGCCGGCGGCGGGACGGTGCGCGTCCCCGACGAGGGGTTCGAGCTGCCCGTGCCGGCCGGCTGGCGGGTCGAGCGGCAGCTGACCGGCATCCGGCCCGGTGCGACCCGTCCGGCGGTGCTGGGCGTGGTGCTCGCGCCCCGGCCGGGCGGGCCACCTGGCGCGGCGATCACGGTCACCGCCGACGAGAGCGGCAAGCGCTGGGAAGCACCGATGTCCAAGGCCCCCCACGCGCGCCCGGACGGCCGCCGGTACGCGCTGCTCCCGGGCGCCGGCCAGGGCCAGGTCGGCCAGTACGGGATCCTCTGGGCGGACGTCTGCGAGCTCACCGGTCCCTGCAAGCTGCCCAAAGGGGTAGGCCTGCGGGTGCTGGTCGTGACCGGCTCCGCGGCCCCCGGCGACGCCGCCGGCAAGCAGCGGGTGCTCCAGGTGATGCGGCAGGTCGTGCTCAGCGTGCGGCCGATCACCAACGCCCTGCGCCCGCCCCCGCCCCCGACCATCCCGGGCCGCACCAAGGTGCTGCTCGGCAGCGGCGGCAGCGGCGCCGCCGCCTGGCAGGCCTGGATCGAGCCGTTCCGCGGCGAGCACAACGCCGGCTTCAGCATCCACTTCCCACGCGCCAAGCCGAACGCGAGCTTCCACTGGGAGCAGCTGGAGCCGACCTACCTGCAGCGCGACGGCGCCTACACGATCATGGACTGCATGACCTGGGTGCCCGGGTCCGGCCTGCTGCTGTCCGGGCTCGCCCGCGAGGACGCGGCCTCGGTGCGGATCGAGCTGGCGGGCCGGGCGCCGGTGGTGGTGCCGACCTTCGGCCGCGACCAGCCGGTCCCGTGGGTGGCGT
>DASQWY010000543.1:0-4235 GCA_035640005.1 Actinomycetes bacterium | reverse complement strand
CCCGCCGGGCCGCGCTGGCGCAGGCGCTGGAGGAGGCGCAGGGCCGCCGGCGCACCGCCGAGCGGGCGCTCGCCAAGGCCGAACGGGAGGCGGCCGGCGCCGGCGAGCTGGCCGAGGCCACCGCCGCGGCCGAAGACGCCCTGGCAGCCGCCGAGCAGCGGCTGGCCGACGCCCGCGAGCGGCACGCGGCAGCGCGCGAGCAGGCGGGCAAGGCGGCCGCCCGGCTGGAGGCGGCGCGGGCGGCCGCCGAGCGGAGCGACGGGCTGGACCCGTCCGCGCCGTGCCCGACCTGCGGCCAGCCGCTCGGCGAGGCCTACGAGGCGGTCCGCCACGCCCACGCCGGCGAGCTGGCCGCCGCCGAACGGGCCGCCGCCGAGGCGGCCGGGGCGGCCGCGGCCGCCGCGCGCGCCGGCCGCGAGCTCGCCGAGGAGCGGCGGCGGCTCGCCGGCGAGCTGGAGGCCGCCCGCGCCGCCGAGGCCAAGCCGGCCAAGGCGGCGGTGCTGGCCGAGGCCGCCCGCGGCGCGCTGGAGCTGGCCGCCGCCGACGTCCAGCGGCGCGGCGCCGCCCTGGAGGAGGTGCCCGACCCCGGCTTCGACCCCGACGCCCACCAGCGCGCCAGGCGGGCGGCCGCCGACCGCGAGCAGGCGGCGCTGCGCCTGGCCGAGCTGGAACGGCGGGTCGGGCAGGCGCAGGAGGAGCGGGTGCTGGCCAAGGAGGCGCTGGGCCGCGCCGACGCCGCCGACGCCCGCGCCGCCGAGCTGGAGCAGCAGGCCGAGCGGTTCGGCCCGGCCGACCAGGAGCTGCTGCGGGCGCGCGAGCGGGAACGCGCGGCCGGCGCGGCGGCCACCAGCGCCCACGGCGAGCGCCGCCGCACCGCCGAGGCGCTCGCCGGCGCCGAACGCCACCGCCGCCACCTCGACCAGCAGCAGCAGCAGGCCCGCGCCCAGCACGAGCGGGTCGCCGCCCTGGAGGAGGAGGCCGCCTACCTGGCCCGCCTGGCCGACCTGGTCGCCGGCTTCCGGCTGCACCTGGTGTCGCGGCTGGGGCGGCGGCTGTCGGTGGAGGCGGCCGCGCTGTTCGCCGAGCTGACCGACCACGAGTACCAGGACCTGGTGGTCGACCCGGAGGACTACTCCATCCGCATCGCCGACGCCGGCACCGAGTACGAGCTGGCGCGCTTCTCCGGCTCCGAGAACGACCTGGCCAGCCTGTCGCTGCGGGTGGCGGTCAGCCTGGTGATCGCCCAGAGCGCCGGCGAGCTGGGCCTGCTGGTGCTGGACGAGGTGCTCGGCGCGCTCGACCGGGAACGGCGCGAACGGATGCTGGCCGCCCTGACCGGCCTGCAGGGACGTTTCCGGCAGGTCCTGCTGGTCACCCACAACGACGAGGTCAAGGACCTGCTGCCGGCGGCGATCGAGGTCCGCAAGGGCCCCTGGCGCAGCTCCACGGCGACCCTGCGCGAGTAGGGCAAGCAGGCGCTTGCCTCGTTGACGGGCACGCGAACCCTGCCCCATACTGCGCCGACCCGGCACGGGGTTCGCGTGACGCCCGGGACGCTTGGGAACAACCGGGCAGCGCCGAGCGTTACCCAGCGCGCCGCTCTCGTACGCAACGAAGGAGATGCAGTACCGTGGCAGAGTCCGAGGAAGAGGAGGAGGGCCAGGTCGAGGCCTCCCTCGAGGAGCTGATCGCCAAGAAGGCCGATCGGCCCACCATCACCGACGACGAGGACGAGGACGAGTCGCTGCTGACGCTCGGCCGCGACGAGGCGCGCGAGTCGCTGACCACCAAGGTGCTGCCGGTGCAGCAAAATGAGTTCGTGTGCAAGAGCTGCTTCCTGGTCAAGCACCGCAGCCAGCTCGCGGACCGCCGGCGCCAGCTGTGTCGCGACTGCGCCTGACCCCTCCCTCGCAGGTGGCGCGGCAGCGGCGCCGGGCCGTGCTCCGGGTCGCCGCCGCCGTCGCCACGGGCGGCCTGCTGGCCGCCGCCTTCCCCGGCCCGGACCTCGGGCCGGTCGCGTTCGTGGCCCTGGTGCCGCTGCTGCTGGTGCTGCTGGCCGCCGACGGCGTCCGCGCGCGGCACGCCGCCGCGCTCGGCTACCTGGCCGGCTGCACCTTCCTGGGGCTGCACCTGCTGTGGATCGCGCAGTTCCTGGCCTGGACCGGCGCGGTCGCCTGGCTGGCGTGGGGCGCCCTGACCGCCGTCGAGGCGCTGTTCGTGGCGGCGTTCTTCGCGCTGGTGCCGGCGACCCGCCGGCTCGGCGCCTGGCGGCTGCTGGTGCTGCCGTGCTGCTGGGCGGCGATCGAGCTGGCCCGCGCGCACCTGCCGATCGGCGGCTTCCCGTGGGGGATGCTCGCCCTCAGCCAGCACCGCGGCGGCCCGCTGCTGCCGCTGGCGCGGGTGGTCGGCGGCCCCGGGCTGGCCGCGGTGATCGTCGCGGTCAACCTGGCGCTGGCCGCCTGGCTGCGGCTGCTGGCCGCCGGCGGCCGCTGGCCGGCGCGGCGGCTGGCCGCGGCGGCCGCCTGGCCGGCGCTGGCGGCCGCGCTGGCCTGCGCCGGGCTGCTCGCCCCGGCCCCGCCGCCGCCCGCCGGCCCCGCCCTGGACCTGGTGGTGGTGCAGGGCGGCCAGCGGGGCGGGCACGGCCTGGCGCTGGGCGCCACCACCGAGGCGGTGTTCGCCAACCACCTGCGCATGACCGAGGCGCTCGCCGCCGGCCCAGCCCCCGACCTGGTCATCTGGGGCGAGGGCGCGGTCGACGAGGACCCGCTGTCGAGCCCGCCGCGGCTGGCGGCGCTGGCCAGGGCGGCCGCGGCGGCGCGGGCGCCGCTGCTGGTCGGCGCCACCACCGTGGTCGACGAGCGGCACCTGGCCACCGACGCGCTGGAGTTCGCCCCGGACGGGCGCCTGGCCGGCCGTTACCGCAAGCGCCGGCTGGTTCCGTTCGGCGAGTACGTGCCGTGGGGGAGCGTGCTCGGGCGGCTGGTCCCCGCCACCCGCGAGGGCGTGCCGGTCGACAAGCTGCCCGGCCGCACGCTGCGGCCGCTGCCGGTCGACGGGGTCCAGGTCGGCACCCTCATCTGCTGGGAGTCGGCCTACCCCGAGGACGCCCGCACGCTGGCCCGCGCTGGCGCGGGCGTGCTGGTGGTGCTGACCAACAACGCCTCCTTCGGCGACGGGCCCGGCTCCCGCCAGCACCTGGCGACCAGCCAGCTGCGCGCGGTCGAGGAGGGAAGGACGGTGGTCCACGCCGCCGTCACCGGCATCAGCGCGATCGTCGGACCGGACGGGGTCGCCCGCCAGCGGACGGGGTTGTACACGCAGGCGACGGTGCGGGCGTCGGTGGTGCCGCGGACGGGGCTGACGGTGTACGGGCGGTTCGGGTTTTTGGTAGACGCTGGGCTCGTCGGGGTAGCGATGCTGGGGGTCCTCTGGGCCCTCGCCGGGGTGGGCCGCTCGGGACCCCGTTCTCCGCTCCGAGGGAGAGCAGTCGCTGCGAACGGGGCCCCGAGCGGCATCCGATCCCTTTCCCAATCCGCCGGACGTTCCAAGGAAAGAATCTGATGAGGGCACTCGTCGTCATACCGACCTACAACGAGGCTGGGTCGATCGAGGAGGTCGTCGGGCGGGTGCTGGCGGCCGACCCGAGGGTGGACGTGCTGGTGGTGGACGATTCCAGTCCGGACGGGACGGCGAAGCTGGTGGGGGAGCTGGCGAGCGGGGAGTCGCGGGTGCACCTGTTGGAGCGGGGGGCGAAGCAGGGGTTGGGGGCGGCGTACCGGGCGGGGTTTGCGTGGGGGTTGGGGCGGGGGTACGGGGCGCTGGTGGAGATGGATGCGGACCTGTCGCATCCGGCGGGGCGGTTGCCGGCGTTGCTGGACGGGCTGGGCGAGGCGGACCTGGTGATCGGGTCGAGGTACGTGGCGGGGGGGCGGACGGAGCACTGGAGCAGGGTGCGGGAGGCGATCTCGCGCGGGGGGAACCTGTACGTGCGGGTGGCGCTGGGGCTGCCGATCCACGACTGCACCGCCGGGTACCGGGCGTACCGGCGGGAGGTGCTGGAGGCGCTGCCGGTGGAGGCGGTGCAGTCCAACGGCTACTGCTTCCAGGTGGAGATGGCGCACCGGGCGTGGCGGGAGGGGTTCCGGGTCATCGAGGTACCGATCACCTTCACCGAGCGGACCGCCGGGGTGTCCAAGATGTCCAAGCGGATCGTGGCGGAGGCGCTGTGGCGGGGG
>DASQWY010000542.1:0-5618 GCA_035640005.1 Actinomycetes bacterium | reverse complement strand
GAGGAGGCCCGCCGATGCGCGCGCTCGTCGCCGACCCGTCCGCCACCCCCGCCCTGGCCGTCGCCGACGTCGACGAGCCGGTCCCGGGGCCGGGCCAGCTGCTGGTTGAGGTCGCGGCCGCCTCGGTGAACCGCGGCGAGGTCCGCACCGCCTCCCGGCAGCCGCCCGGCAAGGTGATCGGCTGGGACGTGGCCGGCACGGTGGCCGCGCTCGGCGAGGGCGTCGGCGGCTTCGCGGTCGGCGACCGGGTGGTCGCCCTGTCCGAGGCGGGCGGCGCGTTCGCCGAGCGGGTGGCGGTGCCGGCCGCCTGGACCGCGCCGCTGCCGGGTGCCTGCGACCTCGTGACCGCCGCGACCCTGCCGGTGGCCGGGGTCACCGCGGTCGGCATCCTGCGCCTGGCCAGGGTCCACGCCGGCGACCGGGTGCTGATCACCGGGGCGGCCGGCGGGGTCGGCCTGTTCGCCGTGCAGCTCGCCCGCGAGGCCGGGGCGCGGGCGACCGGCCAGGCGGCCAGCGAGGCGCGGCTGGCGGCGGTCCGCGAGGCCGGCGCCGAGCCGCTGCAGCACCCGGGCGACGGCTCGCCGGTGCAGGGCGCCTACGACGTGGTGCTGGACGCGATCGGCGGCCCGATGGTCGGCCCGCTGCTGGACGCCACCGACCCGCGCGGCCGGGTGGTGATCTACGGCAACTCGGCGGACGCGGAGTCCACCTTCCGGGTGGAGCGCTTCTACTCCAAAGGCGTCACCATCCACGGCTTCCGCATCTTCGCCAGCGTCCCGCCCGAGCAGGGCGTCAAGGACCTCGCCAACCTCGCCGAGCAGGTCGCCACCGGCCGCCTGCGGGTGACCGTGCAGGCTACCGCCCCGCTCGCCGACGCCCTGCCGCTGATCGGCGACCTGTACGACCGCAAGGTCACCGGCAAGGTGGTGATCACCGCCTGAGGCGGTGCCAGGTCGCCGACTCGCTGCGGCGGCCGTTCGGTCCCGCCCGCCGCGGCTGAGCAGGGCAGCCGCGGTCACAGGATGGCCACGGTCGCCCCGACAGGCTGGACACAGGGTTCGTTGGGTGCGAACGTCGCGGATCGTAGGACCCGCGGCGCTCCCGGCGGGAGCCCGGACCGAGGAGGGACCCCATGGGCCGAGGCGGACGCCGCAGGTTGCTGGTCGTCGCGACCGTCGCGGCGCTGGTCGGGGCGGTCGCGCCCGGGCCGGCGCGGGCCGCCGGCCCGCCGGGCCGGCCCGCGGCCAAGGCCAGGGCCAGGGCGACCACGGTCACCCTGCTGACCGGCGACCGGGTGGTGCTTCGGACCCTGCCCGGCGGCCGCCAAGCGGTCACCGTCACCGCGGCGGCGGGGTCGGGGCGGACGCCGAGCTTCCAGACCTGGTCGAACCGGCGGCACACCTTCGTGGTGCCGAGCGACGTCCGCAAGCTGGTCGGCGGCGTGCTCGACCCGGGCCTGTTCGACGTCACCGCCCTGGCCGGCATGGGCTACGACGACGCCCGCGCCCCCAGCCTGCCGCTGATCGTCGGCCACGGCCGCGCGGGCCGCGCCCACCTGGCCGCCGCCGCCCTGCGGCCGGTGCGCGAGCTCGCCAGCCTGCACGCCACCGCCGTGCGCCAGCCGCGCGGCGCCGCGGCCGGGCTCGGCGCCGAGCTGGCCGCCGGGCCCTCGGCCGCCGGGATCACCCACGTGTGGCTCGACCGGCCGGTCCACAAGGCGGCCCTTGACCCCAACCTGACCCAGATCGGCGCCCCGGCCGCCTGGAACGCCGGCCTGAACGGCAAGGGTGTGCGCGTGGCCATCCTCGACACCGGCATCGACACCACCCACCCGGACCTGGCCGGCAAGGTGATTGCCGCCGCCGACTTCTCCGACTCGCCCGGCACCACCGACCGCGACGGCCACGGCACCCACGTCGCGGCCACCGTCGCCGGCAGCGGCGTCAAGTCGGGCGGCAGGCGCAAGGGGGTGGCGTTCGGCGCCAGCCTGCTCAACGGCAAGGTCCTCGACGACTTCGGCTTCGGCACCGACTCCAGCGTGATCGCCGGCATGGAGTGGGCCGCCGCGCACAAGGCGCGCATCGCCAACATGAGCCTCGGCGGCGGGCCGACCGACGGCACCGACCCGCTCAGCCAGGCGCTCGACCGCATCACCGCCTCCGCCGGCACGCTGTTCGCGGTCGCGGCCGGCAACGGCGGCGGCTTCGAGCAGGGCGTCGACACCCCCGGCGCGGCCGACGCCGCCCTCACCGTCGGCGCGGTCGATTTCGACGACCACCTCGCCGACTTCTCCAGCCGCGGCCCGCGGCTCGGCGACTTCGCCATGAAGCCGGACATCACCGCCCCGGGGGTGGACATCATCGAGGCCCGCGCGGCCGGGACCTCCCTGGGCGAGCCGGTCGACCAGTGGTACACGCGCCTGTCGGGCACGTCGATGGCCACCCCGCACGTCGCCGGCGCCGCCGCCATCCTCGCCCAGCAGCACCCGACCTGGCCGGCCGCACGGATCAAGGCGGTGCTGATGGGCACCGCCGCCTCCCAGCCCGACCAGACCGTGTACGAGCAGGGCGGCGGCCGCCTCGACGTCGCCCACGCGATCGGCCAGCGGCTGCTCGCCGACCAGGTCAACCTCGACTTCGGCTACTTCAAGTACCCGCAGACCGGCGTCGGGCCGGTGACCAGGCCGGTCCGCTACAGCAACGGCAGCAGCGCGCCGCTCACCGTCGACCTCGGCGTCGACCTGCGCGACCAGCAGGGCCAGCCGGCGCCGGCCGGCATGGCCACGGTGACGCCGGCCAGGCTCACCCTGCCGGCGGGCGGCTCGGCCAGCGCCCAGGTCACGGTCGACATCCGCCACGGTCCGCCAGGGCTGTACGGCGGCGGGGTCACCGCCACCCCGACCGGCGGGCAGCCCGCGCTGCACACCCCGCTCGGTTTCTACAAGGAGCCGGAGCGCTACGACCTCAAGATCGACGCCATCCGCCGGGACGGCACGCCCGACACCGGCGGCTTCGACAGCGTCGGCATCATGAACGTCGACAACGGCGAGCTGTTCAACGACTTCCGCTTCCTCGACGAGCACGGCCAAGTCACCGTCAGGGTCGCCCCCGGCCACTACCTGGTGGTCGGCTTCGTCACCGGCGCGGCCTTCGACTCGGTGTCGATGGTCGGCAACCCCGAGCTGCGCGTGGCCAGGGACACGCGGTTCACCCTCGACGCCCGCAAGGCGCTGCCGCTGACCGCCGCGGTGGCCGGCACGCCGACCAGGCCGGCCAAGGTCGACTTCGGCTACACCCGCTACGACCAGACGGGCAGCTTCGGCAACTCCGGCAGCTTCGAGGTCGCCGGCGACCTGGCCAGCGGCGGCGTCTTCGCCCAGCCGACCAGGCCGGTGGCGCACGGCCAGTTCGAGGCGGAGTCGCAGTGGCGGCTGCTCCCGCCCGGCGCCGCCTCGGCCGGCGTCAGCAGGCGCCTGCACGACCTGCTGTTCTACGGCCCGACCGTGCCCAGGCCGCCGGCCTACCGGGTGCGGGCCGCCGACGTGCCCAAGCTGGCCCGGATCGCCAGCCGCTACTACGCCGCCAACGACCACGCGGACTACGTCGAGGGGCGGATCGGCTTCGCGCCGCTGCAGTTCGCCGGCGGCACCGGCCTGGACCCGGTGGCGGCGCCGATCCGCAGGGTCGAGCTGCTGACGCCCGACCCGATCGTCTGGGACCACTTCGCCGACCGCTTCGCCGACGACGCCGACCTCAGCCTGTTCGGCTTCGGCCCTGGCTCCTACCCGCCGGGCGAGCGCCTGGCGGAGAGCTGGTTCGAGGCGCCGCTGCATCCTCAGGCGTTCGGCGACCGCGACGCCACCTCGATGTTCCTGAGCGTCGCCGACCTCGGCGACGCCGGCGGCCACCAGGGCGGCTTCTTCGAGTTCAGCGACCAGCCGGTCGCCAAGGGCGCCACCCGCCTGTACCGCCACGGCAAGCTGCTGGCCAGCGGCACCGACCCGTTCCTGGAGGCGACCGTCCGGCCCGCGCCGGCCCGCTACCGGCTGGAGCGCGACCTCGACGTCGACGGGCTGCTGGGGCTCGCCAACGTCACCCACACGCGCTGGTGGTTCACCTCGGGCGCGCCGTCGGGCGGCGGCGGCGCGGTGCTGCCGCTGCTGGAGGTCGACTACCGGGTGAGCCCGCTCGGCGGCCGCGACGGGCTGCCCGCCGGCCACGCCGCCACCGTCGACCTGGACATCCACCGTCTCCAGGGCGCCCCGGCCGGCAAGGTGGTCGCCGCGCACCTG
Source organism: Actinomycetes bacterium (assembly GCA_035640005.1). Lineage (GTDB taxonomy): Bacteria > Actinomycetota > CALGFH01 > CALGFH01 > CALGFH01 > DASQWY01. The sequence goes on along the minus strand of DASQWY010000542.1, from coordinate 1,327 downwards.
TGGTTCTCCACCGACGGCGGCGCGCACTGGACCGCGGTCGCGCTGCACCGGCTCGGCCCCGGCAGGTACCGGGCGCTGCTGCCCGCCCGCAGGCTGCCCGCCGGCCGCAGCGTCAGCCTGCGGGTGTACGCCCGCGATGCCGGCGACAGCCGCATCGACCAGCGCCTGCTCCGCGCCTTCCCGGTCAGGTAGTCGGTTCCTCCGCCAGGCCGGAGGCGTCGACCGGGCCGAGCGCGCCGCTGCCGAACAGGACGATGCGAGGCACTCAGCCGCGCCGGCGGCCGACGGCGAGGTTGACGACCGTGCCGGACGGCACGGTCTGGCCGGCGGCCGGCGACTGGTCGAGGACCCGGCCGACCTGGCTGGGGTCCTGCACCCGGATCGAGATCACCCGCACCCGCAGGCCGGCCTGCTGCAGGATGCTCCTGGCCTCCTCGACCAGCCGGCCGCGCACGTCGGGGACCTGGACCAGCGGGTGCTGGCTGGTGCTGGTCTGCTGGCTGCTGGTGGGCGCCTCGGTGGTCGTCGGCGCCGTGGTGGAGGGCGGCTTGGTGGTGGGCGGGGGCCTGGTCGGCGGCGAGGTGGTGACGACCGGGAAGGTGGTCGGCCCGGCCACCGGCGGCAGCGGGTTCACCACCTTGCTGATCAGGAAGGCGACCAGCCCGGTGAGGGCGAGCACCCCGATGGGCACCAGCACCCACAGCAGCCAGCGCCGGCCGCGGCGGGGCGGCGGCTCGCCGTGGCGGGCGGCCCGCGACGGCGCCACGGTCGCGCCGAGCACGGTGGTGGCGGCGGCATCGGTGGGCGGCCGCTGCGCCGCCAGGGTGGCCGCGGCCGGCGCCCACCCCGCCCGCACGCGTTCCAGGTCCTGGCGCATCTCGGCGGCGGTCTGGTAACGGTCCTCCGGCAGCTTGGCCATCGCCTTCAGGCACACCGCCTCCAGCGCCGGCGGGATGTCGAGGCTGTAGCGCCGCGGCGGGGTGGGGTCCTCGCGCACGTGCCGGTAGGCGATCGCCACCGGCGTGGCCCCGGTGAACGGCACCGTCCCGGTCAGCATCTCGTACAGGCAACACCCCAGCGAGTACAGGTCCGAGCGGAAGTCCACCACCTGCCCCTGCGCCTGCTCCGGCGAGATGTACTGCGCGGTCCCCACCACCGCCGCGGTCTGGGTGATCGTCTCTGAGCTGGTGGCCCGGGCGATGCCGAAGTCCATCACCTTGACGACCCCCTGCGGGGTCAGCATCACGTTGCCGGGCTTGACGTCGCGGTGGATCAGCCCGCGGGCGTGCGCGGCGGCCAGCGCACTGCAGACGTCGGCGCCGACCTC
>DASQWY010000541.1:0-7204 GCA_035640005.1 Actinomycetes bacterium | reverse complement strand
AGGGCAACGGGACAGACGCAGTTTGAAGCGCCTCAAAAACGAGTAGCAACTGCGCACCTTATTCGGCCATCTACGGTCGAGCGTGACCTGCTAAGATGCTGGTTAGCACAGCGCTAATTGTGGGCTATTCCCAAAGCAGGTGCGCTGACCAAGCTGCGCCACGTCCCGTGAATCGCCGCTGACCTGCGGTTTCTCTTACCGCTGGTGCGGAGGCGTTCAGCATAGCGCGCAACACCACCTGACCGGTGTCCTCCTTGTGCGGGATGATGGCCGCATGCAGCTCCGCATCGAGGCATCCGACCTGCCGGGCCGGACCTGCGGCCCCGGCTACCACAACATCCACGTGGGCGTCCAGCGGCGCGACCGGCCAGACGAGCTGCTGGACCTGCATCCTGGGGACGCCCCGGCGGCGGCGTGGACGCTGGACTGCGCCGCCGTTCCGACCGCTGCCGGCGTCGACCTCAAGGGGCCCTACGTCCAGGGCCGACCGGGCGGCAGGTTCATCTACCTGTCATGGGTCACCATGGACGACCAGGGAGCGTGCACCCTGTTCCGGCGGGCGAAGCTGATGCTGGACGCCATCGCCCCCGACACCATCGACACCGCCAGGCGCTCCGGGCGCCTGGTCGCACGGCTGGGGCTCACCGACGGCAAGGGCCACCCCGTCTGCGCGCAGGTGCGGCCACCACTGGTGGACTGGTCCGCCGCGCCCAGCGGGGGAGGGGTGGGCGAACCCGACGAGTCGGGCGGCGACCCGTACGCCGGTGAGGTGCACTGCTGGTGGCACCTGTCAGGGCTGTCGCCGGAACTCGTGGCCGCGGTCGGCGACGGCTGGCTGCCGGACGGCGGGCTGGCGGTCGACCTGGGCTGCGGCCTCGGCACCGAGGTCGGCTACCTCGCCGACCTCGGCTTCCAGGCGGTGGGCGTCGACCTATCGATGGTGGCGCTCGGGCGGGCCAGGCGGCTGCACCCGCGGGCGCGGTTCGTCGCGGGCGACCTGCTGCGGCTGCCGGTTGGTGACGGGCTCGTCGACGTGGTCCTGGACCGGGGCTGCTTCCACTACCTGGCGCCCGCCGACCGGGGCCGCTACGCCTCGGCGGCGTGGCGGGCGCTGCGACCGGGAGGGCGGCTGCTGCTGCGCGCCTGCCTGCGCGCGCACGGGATCCGGAACGACCTGAGCGCCGCGGTCCTGCGGGCGACGTTTGCCGGCTGGCGGGAGGTCAGCCTGCGGGAGCAGCCGATCCCCAGCGACAGCCGGCAGATGCCCGCGCTGGTCGCCCGCTACGAGCGACCGTGACGCCGCGGCGGACCCGCCCGCGTCACACGCCGACGGCGCTCGCCAGCTCCTGGCCGGCGGCGTGCAGCGACACCGCCCAGGTCCGCAGGCCGACGACGCCGTCGTCGGCGACCCCGCCCCAGCGCTGGAAGGCGACCACCATCGCCCGAGTCCTGGGCCCGTAGACGCCGTCCGCGGGCAGCGGCTCGCCGTCCGGGTCGAACTGGGAGCGGCCGGCGTCGAGGACCTGCTGCAGCCGCTCCACCACTGGGCCGGTCGACCCGGCCTGCAGCGTCGGCGGCGGGAAGTCCAACGACGCCAGCAGCTTCTCCCAGGTCAGCGGGCCGACGACGCCGTCGGCGCCGAGTCCCTGGTCCTGCTGGAAGCGGCGCACGGCGTCGTCGGTGCCGGCGCCGAAGACCCGGTCGACGCCGGCGGCGCCGAGGTAGTGCTTGCGGGCGAGCAGGTACTGGGCCTGGCTGACCGCCGGACCGGTCGCGCCCTGCCTGATGGTGTCGGGCATGCGCGCCCCCTCGCTACTGTGACCGTCGTGGGCGCGTCATATTCTGGGCGCGGGGCGCGAGCCTGCCAACCCCGCCCGGCTCAGCCGCGAGCCGCCCGCTGGCGGCGCCGCGTGAGCACCAGGATCGCGCCGCCGAGGAAGCCGAACCCGGCGCCGACGCCAAGCTCCAGCGCCAGGTTGCCGCCGGTGTGGGCGAGGCTGGTCTCGGCGCCTTGCACCACCGGCGCGGCCCGCGCCGGAGCGCGGTGGGTCACGCTCGTGCCGGACGGCCGCGGCGGATAGTCGGCCGCGAACGCGACCGGCACCGTCACCAGCAGGACCACCCCGAAGACCATGCCGGCCAGGACGCTCCGCATGGCACCTCCCCCCTACTTGAACCAGGCAACGCCCACCCCAGGAGCGTAGCGACAACGACGTACAGCGTAAACTACTTGATGGTCTTGAGCTACCCTAGCGGCGAAAGCAGGAAGTCGAGCGTCCGCTCCTGGTCGAGCAGCCCCGACCAGCGCACCGCCGAGTGGCCGCCGGCGAACCCGTCCGGAACCTGGACGAACCGCCAGCCCGCGGGGGCGGCCACGGCGACCTCCAGCTGGTCGGGGTTGACGGTCGGCTGCGGGCGCAGCAGCAGGCGGTAGTGCATGCGGCCCCCGTCGACCTGCACCGCGGCCCGGCGGACCAGGTCGTACTCGACGGTGGTCGAGCGTCCGGCCGGCAGCGAGAACACCTGGCTCAGGGCGAGCCCGCGCAGCTCCTGGTCGGCCCCGACCCCTACCATGCGGCCGTTGCGGAGCGCCCGCGTGAAGCCGTAGGCGTCGGCCACGTACAGGGTCTCCAGGGTCCGGTTCTCCCCCGCCTTGAAGCGGCGGCTGAACGGCCCGATCACGTAGCGCGGCAGTCCCTTGGACGGCGCGCTGTTGCGCAGCGTCATGGAGGCGAGCACGTGCGCCCCGCCGTCGGGCTGCAGCCGTACCGACCAGCGCAGGTGGCGGCGCAGGAAGGTGTCGAGCTTGTTGGCGCCGACGTTGACGCCGACCGGCATGAGGTAGTCGCCGACCGGCGGCGCGGCCGCGCTGGCGCCGAGGCCGAGGTCCAGCACGTCGCGCTCCACCTCGGGGTCGGCGGCGTATACCGCCAGGTGGCGGCCCCTGGCCGCCTCGGCCAGCGCCTGCAGCAGCGCGACCGGCCGGTCGGCCAGGGCGCGCCGGGCGGCTTCGGCTCCGCGCAGGCCGATGCGGTCGAGGAAGCGGCGGCGCTGCCAGTTGTCGGTCGGGTAGCGGATGTAGGCGTCCAGCAGGGTGGTCCTGACCAGGCGCGAGGGGCCGAGGCGGAGCCCGTCGACCTTGATCGGCCCGGCCACCCGCACGATCCCGGCCAGGGCGAACGGGTCCATCATGATCACCCCGTCCAGCCGCTGGCCGGTGGACCGCTGGTACATGGCGACGATGATGCTGCCGACGGTCGGCAGGTCGGGCGGGATGTTGACCGACCGCCAGTCGCTGGTGACCCCCAGACGCCGGTAGCGCCTGGCCAGCCCGGCCGGTGGCGGCACCGCCGAGCGCGGCCGTCCCAGCACCCGCTGCGGCCACACCCCCCGCACCACCGGCGCGGTAGGGCTGGACTCGAGGATGCCGTACTGGCCGATCAGCCCGCCGGTGCCGCGCAGCTCGCCGGGGTTCTGGAAGGCCAGGAAGTAGCGCGCCGACCCGGGCGGCCCGTAGAGGGTGGCCACCACGCCGAGGCCGCGCCCGGCGCGCTCGGCGGTGTCCTGGGCGGAGCGGGCCTCCGCCAGGAACCGCCGCCGCGCCCCGCCGGCCAGCAGCGGCCTGGCCCGCCGCACCCCGGCGGTGCCGTGGCCCAGCTCGCGGCCGAGGTCCAGCAGGGCCGCGGCGGTGGCGGAGACCGACCTGGCGCCGGGCCGGCGCTCGACCGACCCGAGCGCGGTGGTCACCCGCTCGGCGGCGCGGGCCGTGCCGAGCGCCGCGCCGGTGATCGCCGCGGCGGTGCGGACGTCGCGGCCGAGCAGGGGGACCGCCGCCAGCGGCCGCAGGGGCCAGCGGTGCAGGCGCCCGTCGGCGTCCAGCAGCCGGCTCTCGGCCCGCCTGACCAGGGTCTGGCGCTGGCTGGCGGACCCCGCCCGCGGGCCGCCCGCCCGGGCCAGCAGCGAGCGGGCGGTGTCGAGGTCCCGCTGGATCCCGGCGCCGGCCGCGCGCAGCTGCAGGCCGACGACCACGCCCGCGGCGGCCAGCGCCAGGATGGCCGCGCCCGCCAGTCTGCTCCTGCCCATCGTCCCCCCCGGTCCCCGGGCCGCGCCGCCGGGCGGCCCAAAGAAATCCGACGCTCGACGCGAGCTGGTCCTAGCGGACGCTCGTCGTCAGGGGATCAATGCTACCCACACGGCGTCTCGGCCGCCTCCGCCAGGCGGATCCCCCGCTCGACCGCGTCGATCAGGTACGGCCGCATCCGCGCGACCGGGATGATCCGGTCCACCGAGCCGACCCGCTGGGCGCGCCGCACGCTGTGGACGGCGTCGAACTGGTCGGCGACCTCGCCGAGCTTCTGGCTGCGGACCTCGGCCGTGAGCTGCTGCAGCTTGGCGCGCAGCTCGGCCTGCTCGGCGGGCGCGGCCGCGGCCAGCGCGGCCTCCAGCTCCCGCACGCGCGGATCGGCGTGCGTGCGGGCGTCCACGTCGCGGGCGAACACCACCGCGGCGGCCGGCGCGCCGCCGATCACCGACGCGAAGGAGCCTTCCAGCGCGGCGACCTCCAGGCCCTCGTTCAGGTGCTTGGAGAACACCACGAACGCGCCGCCGTGGTACCTGGAGACGACCAGGAACACCATCGGCCCGCGGAAGTTCACCACCGCCCGGCCGATCTCCGCCCCGTACTCCAGCTGCAGCTTCCGCATCGACTCCGGGGAGCCGTCGAAGCCGGACAGGTTGGCCAGCACCACCACCGGCCGGTTGCCGCTGGCCGCGTTGAGCGCCCTGGCGACCTTCTTCGACGACTGCGGGAACAGCGTGCCGGAGGTCCACTGCTCGGGCCCGTCGGCCGGGACGAAGCCGCGCCGCGCCACCGGCCGCGACTCGACGCCGATCAGGGTGACCGGCCAGCCGCCGAGGCGCGCGTCCCAGACGACCGCGGTCTCGGCGTCGCGCATCCCGGCCCAACGCTCCAGCCAGCGGTGGTCGGCGTCCACCACCGCGGCCATCACCGAGCGGATCGCGAACGGCCGCTTGCGCTCCGGGTTGGTCACGTCCGAGAACACCTCCCCGACCCGGGCGAAGCCGGTGCCGTCGGGCGGGACCGGGTGCTCCCGCACGTCCCGGTCGGCCGGGTCGGCGGTCGTCGCCCGGCGCGGGAAGCGCTCGCCCGGCACCACGTACGTGTGCTCGTAGTGGCGCAGCAGCAGCCGGCAGGCGGCGGTGAGGTCGCTCGCCCAGTACTGCGCCTGCCCGTTGGGCCCCATTACCGGCTCGTAGCCGCCGATGCCGTAGTTGTCGGCGGCCGACACCCCGCCGGAGTAGTCCAGCGCCTGCTTGCCGGTCAGCACCATGGCGCCGTCGGGGGTCATCACCAGGATCCCGCGGGTGTGCATCAGCATGGTGGCCTCGGCGTTCCAGTACGGCTGGGCGCCGACGTTGATGCCGTTGACGACCTCGTTGACCTCCCCGCCGGCCTGGGTGAACTGGACCAGTCGGCGCAGCACGACCGCGATCCAGTCCATGTTCTCGGTGCCGCTGTCCATGGCGATCCTGGCGCCGGAGGAGACCGGGAACCATTCCAGGGGCACGCGCAGCCGCTCGGCCAGGTCGATCGCGGCCAGGATCCGGCGGCACTCCAGCTCGGCCAGCGAGCCGAGCGCCTTGCTGGGGTCGCCGAGGACCACCACCCGGCAGATCCCCTCCGGGCCCGGGTAGAGGTCGGTGTAGTTGCGGATGACCCCCACCACCAGGTTGGCGCGGTTCTCGCCCGGCGGCCGCTCGACCGGCGCCAGCCGGCCGTCGCCGTCCAGGTCGTGCTCGCTGAAGTCGCCGGGTGGCAGCTCGGAGCGGCCGCGCCCGGCCTGGGAGGTCAGCATCCGCAGCAGCTCGTAGGGGTAGACCAGGCCGCGCCGGCGCAGCTGCACCACCCGTTGCCAGTAGGGGGTGAGGGGCTGGATCGGCTGGCCGCTGATGTCGTCGACGTGCAGCATCAGGCCCCTGCCGGCCGGGGTGACGATCTGGATCGCCCGGTCGCGCAGCCCGCCGGTGCGCGGGTCGGGGATGCGGGCGCGCACCACCACCTTCTCCAGCCCGAGCCCGTCGGCCTCCGGCTGCAGCCGCCGCAGGATGCCGAGGATCTCGTCGGCCTGCAGCTCCAGCGGCGGCCACACGTACAGCACCACCCGGTTCCAGTGCAGCCGCTGGCGCGGCGGCCGGCGGGACTGGAAGGCGCGGATGCCCGCCAGCGACTCCAGCAGCATCCGCTCCAGCTGCGGCAGGGCGACCACCCGGCCGCCCTGGTCCCGGACCGGGGTGACGTCGCGCACCTCGGCGACGGCGAACAGCCGCTCGTCCTCGGGGTTCTCCCTGGCCCTCCCGTGGAACAGGTAGACGTCCTCGACCGACGGCAGCCTCACCGCGTCGAAGTTGCGCAGCCGCCACAGGTGCAGGCGCTTGCCCATCATCGGGTGCAGCCCGCGGGTGAGGCGCTCCTCCACCAGGCGGCCGCCGGAGGGGTCCGGGGAACCCCGGGGGGGTGCCCCGGAGGATCGGGTCTGGCGGTAGGTGAAGTGGGTGGTGCCGGCCATGCCGAGGCCGCGGCCGGGGCCGGACAGCGCCACCACCAGCCGCCGCAGCCGGCGGGGGAAGCCGGCGCCGTCCAGCAGCTCGCGCACCTCCCGTTCGGCGGCGTCCTCGTCCTCGACCGCGGCGGGCCCCCAGACGTAGAGGTCGACGACCGCCTCGTGGTCGCCGGGGACCTCCGCGAGCAGCGGGAAGGTCGCGCGGGCGGCCGCGACCAGCGCCGCCCGCTCGGCGAAGGCGGTCACCACGTGCAGGCGCGCGCCCTCGTGGTCGTACTCGGCGGCCACCAGCGGGTGGCCGTCCACCACCTGGGCGCGGACGCGCTCCAGGGCGCGGATGCGGTAGTAGCGGCGGGTGAGGACCTCCAGCATGCGCAGCCGCAGCGGCGTCGCCGCGGCGGCGAAGCGGCTGGTGAGCAGGTACTGCAGCGGCTGCTGGCAGGCGACCAGGGCGGCCACGTGGGCGGCCAGGTCGGCCGGGCCGAGCTCGCCGTCGAGGGCTCGCAGGTGCTCCCCGGCCTGGTCGTACGCCTGCTCGCGCGCCCGCTCCAGCACCGGGTGGTGGTAGTAGCGGAAGCGGACCTGGCGGGCCAGGTCAAAGACGGCCTGGTGGGTGCGGCGGG
>DASQWY010000540.1:0-6706 GCA_035640005.1 Actinomycetes bacterium | reverse complement strand
CGCCGGGTGGGCCGCTCGGCCGCCAAGGACCTGGTGCTGACCGGCCGGCGGGTCGACGCGGCCGAGGCCGGCCGGCTCGGCCTGGCCGACCGGGTGGTGCCGCGGGCGGAGCTGCCGGCGGCGGCGCGGGCGCTGGCGGCGACCATCGCCGGCAACGCGCCGACCGCCGTGCGGCTGGCCAAGTGGGCGCTGGACCTGGGCGCCGACCTGGCCCAGGAGGCGGCCATGGAGGTGGAGGACCAGGCGTGGCGCCGGGCGGTGGAGTCCGACGACCGCCGCGAGGGGATCGCCGCCTTCGTCGAGAAGCGCCCGCCGCGCTGGCCGAGCCTCGGATAGGCGGAGGGAGGGGAGGGGGGAGGTCCGCATCTGCTCCCTCCGTTCATCGGGTCTCTGCACTCGTGAACGTGCGGGCATGAATGCGAGCCCGTTCCTGCTTCTCCGGGGGCGGTTGCACCAGGCCATTATCGGCCTGGCCAGCGCCGCCTCCTCCACAGGCGTTTTCCGTCTCCGGGGAACTCCCGGCGACCCATCCAGCTTCACCAAGTTGCGCCAGGTTCCTGGCTGCGTTCAGATCCCGGTCCAGCACCAGCCCGCACGCCTGGCAGCAAAACACTCGCGCCCCGAGCGGCAGCACGTCGTTGACTCGCCCGCAGCCAGAACACCGCTTCGAGGAGGGGTAGAAGCGCGGCGCGACCAGCAGCCGGCTGCCGTACCACTGGCTCTTGTAGGCCAACTGCCGGTGAAACTCCCCCCACCCCTGATCCAGGATCCTACGGGCGAGGCGGCGGTTGCGGACCAGGCCGGCTACGTGCAGGTCCTCCACCACGATCACTGACTTGGCTTTCGCCAGCGCGGTGGTGGCCTTGTGCAGCGCGTCGAGCCGCTGGTTGCGGACGTGCCGGTGTTGCCGGGCCAACGCCAGCACCGCCTTGGCACGGTTGCGCGAGCCGCGCTGCTTACGGCTGACCGCCCGGCTCCTGCGCCGGAGCTTGCGCAGGCCCTTCTCCAGTGCCCGTGGACCCTCGATCGCGGAGCCGTCCGAGGCCACCACGAAGGTAGCGATCCCCAGGTCCACACCGACCACCGGCCCTGCCACTGGTTCCGGATTAGGCCGGATGACCTCGACGGTGAGCGCGACGCACCAGCGGTCGGCCTCCCGCCGGCAGGTCGCCGACAGGATCCGCCCACGGAACTTCCCGGTTGCCTCCTTGGTCTGCACGCGGCCGATCCTGGGCAGCACCACCACCCCAGGTTCGACCCGGATCGCGCCGGTCAGCCGGAACCGGTCAGGGCAGCGGCCGCGCTTCTTGACCCGTGGCAGCCCGACCCGACGGCGCGCCTTCCTGCCGCGGAAGTAGTTGGCCCAGGCGCGGTCCAGGTCCCGCAGGGCCTCCTGCGGGGCGCACTTGGACACCTCGTACAACCAGGCGTACCGCGGCGTCCGCTTCAGGCGGTTCAGCAGCCGGTGCAGGTCGATGGCGGTTAGGGTCTGCTTCCGCCGCTGCCAGGCCTTCTGGCGCACCGACAGCCCCCAGTTCCATGCCCACCGGGCGGCGCCGGCGTGGTTGGCCAGTGCCGCCCGTTGCGCAGCGGTGGGGGCGAGTTCGTAACGGAACGCCTGGTGGGCCAGCATGACCGGATCGTACCTGCCGACCGGGACAGTCTCCTTGGCACCTCTGGAATCCCAGCCGCCGCTCACGGCGCACATCCGGCCATATTGCGACGATTCGAGCGAGCAGCTCCTCCCTGACGGCGGAGGGACCGCCGGCCGGCGGTCCCTCCGCGGCCCGGCCAGGCGCGCTCAGCGGCGCAGCGTGGTCACCCGGGACGCAAGCGCGGTCCCGGAGGGCAGGTTGCGGGCGACGGTGAACTCGTCCTCGTCCACGGTCACGCCGTTGTTGGGCGCGAACGGGTCGCGGTTGCGGCGGCCTAGCTGGCCGGGCGGGCCGCCTGCAGCTGGGCGCGCACCTGGGCCAGGAAGGCCCGCTGGTAGTCGCGCACCTCCGGCGGGGCGGCGAGCAGCTCGTTGTCGCCGTCGCCGGGCAGCGCGTCCAGCTCCTCGAGCGAGGCGCTCACCTGGTCGCAGACCCGCAGGCCGGCGGTGACGGACTCGTCGGGGATGGTGATGGTGGCGGTGAACGTGGCTGCGCCGGCCAGGAAGGCGCGGTCGACCGCGTCGGTGGCCGCGCTCAGCCCGAGCACGCGGTACAGGCGCTCGACCAGCTCCTCGTAGCGGCGCGGCGGGCTCGACGGCTCCAGGCCCGCCAGCGCCGCCTCGCGCCGGACCGCCTGGTAATGGTCGCGCGTGCGGATGTGGGTGGCCACCTCGAACGGCCCGATCAGGAGCTCCATTCGGCCACCGCCCCGTCCACGAGGTCGAGCTCGAACCAGACCACCCTGCCCGCCGGCCCGCCGTGCACGCCCCAGCGGCTGGAGAGCGCCTCGAACAGGTCGAGGCCCCGCCCGGTGAGCGACTCCAGGTGGTGGACGCGGCGGCGCGGACCGGAGGGGCCGCCGGCGTCGCGGATCTCCACCCGCAGGCGCCTGCCGTCCACGGCGTATTCGACCGCGAAGGTGCCGCCCGACCGGCCGGAGGCGGAGTGCAGCAGGGCGTTGGTGGCCGCCTCGCTGACCAGCAGGCCGGTCAGCTCGCGGATGGGCGAGCCGGGGGGCAGGGCGGCGGCGACGAAGCGACGGGCCGCGCCGACCTGGTCGGCGCGCCCTGCGAAGGTCCGGCGTCCGCGTTCGTCCACGACCCTGTTGGTTGAGGAACCGGTCATGCGGGCTCCACCTCGACCACGGTCTCCCCGGCGCTGACGGGCCCGCCGAGCTGGGATGATACCCCGACCACGGTGCCGTCGAACGGGGCAAGCAGCGGCGTCTCCATCTTCATCGCCTCGACCACCGCCAGCAGCTGCCCGGCGGCGACCCGCCGCCCGACCGCGGCCTCGACCCGGACCAGCGTCCCGGCCAGCGGCGAGACGACCCGGCCGGACCCCTCGCCGCCCGCCAGGTCCCGCGCCGGCGGGTGGCGGTGCAGGCGGACCGGCCAGGCGCGCCCCTGCACCGTGACGGTCAGGTCGGGCGGCCGCTCGCCGGCCGACCAGGGCGACGGCGGCAGGTCGGCCAGGGCGCCGGTCTCCTCCAGCCAGCTCGTCCAGTGGCGGCCGGCGCGGAACGCCTCGGCGTCCAGCACGCGGCGCAGCGCCGGCACGGTGCTGGCGACCCCCTCGACCTCCAGGTCGGCCAGGGCGGCGCGCATGCGGCCGAGCGCCTGCTCGCGGTCGCGGCCCCAGGCGATCACCTTGCCGAGCAGGTCGTCGTAGAAGCGCGGCACCTGGTCGCCCGCCTGGTAGCCGGCGTCGACCCGGACGCCGGGGCCGCCGGGCCAGCGCAGCCGGCTGATCGCGCCCGGGGTCGGCAGGAAGCCGCGGCCGGGGTCCTCGGCGTTGACCCGGCACTCGACCGCGTGGCCGGCGAAGCGGACATCGTCCTGGGCCAGGCCGAGCGGCTCCCCGGCCGCCACCCGCAGCTGCGCGGCGACCAGGTCGACGCCGGTGACCAGCTCGGTGATCGGGTGCTCCACCTGGATGCGGGTGTTCATCTCCAGGAACCAGGCGCCGCCGGAGGCGGGCTCCCAGAGGAACTCGACCGTGCCCGCGCCGAGGTAGCCGCAGGCCTTGGCGACCGCCACCGCCCAGGTGCACAGCCGCTCGCGCACCTCCGGCGGCAGCCCCGGCGAGGGGGTCTCCTCCACCAGCTTCTGGTGGCGGCGCTGCACCGAGCAGTCGCGCTCGCCGAGGTGCACCAGCGCGCCGTGGGCGTCGGCCAGCACCTGCACCTCGACGTGGCGGGGCCGCTCGAAGAAGCGCTCCAGGTAGACGGTGCCGTCCCCGAACGCGGCGGCGGCCTCGCGGGAGGCGGCCGCCAGCGCCTGGGCGGCCTCGGCGGGAGCGCGGACCACGCGGATGCCGCGGCCGCCGCCGCCGGCGGCCGCCTTGACCGCGACCGGCCAGCCGTGCGCGTCGCCGAAGGCGGCCACCTCGGCGGGGTCGCGGACCGGCTCGGTGGTGCCCGGCACCGGCTCGACCCCGGCGGCCAGCACCGCCCGGCGGGCGGCCAGCTTGTCGCCCATCTGCTCGATCGCCTCGGCGGGCGGGCCCACCCAGGCCAGCCCCGCCCCCTGCACCGCGCGCGCAAAGGCGGCGTTCTCGGCCAGCAGCCCGTAGCCGGGGTGCACCGCCCTAGCCCCCGCCCGGACCGCCGCGGCCAGCAGCCTGCCGCCGTCCAGGTAGGACTCGCCGACGGCCGCCCCGCCGATCGCCACCGCCCGGTCGGCCTCGCGCACGTGCAGCGCGCCCGCGTCCGGCTCGGAGTAGACCGCCACGCTCTCCAGACCGAGGTCCCGGCAGGCACGCACGATGCGCACGGCGATCTCGCCACGATTCGCGATCAGCACCGTGCGGAACGGCCACCGGGTCATACCGGCGGCACCCCGTGGCGGCGCCGCGTGAACTCCCGCTCCTTGCCGGCGGCCGTGGCGAGCCTCCGGCTCACCTCGGCGCGCAGGTCCTCCGGGTCGACCACGGCGTCGACCACCAGGTCGGCGGCGAGGCGGACCAGGTCGACGTCCTCGCGGTACTCGCGCTGCAGCCGCTCGACCTCCGCGGCCCGCCCGGCCTCGGGCAGGGCGGCGATCCGGTTGTAGTAGACGGCGTTGACGGCCGCCTCCGGGCCCATCACCGCGATCGAGGCGGTCGGCAGGGCCAGGGTCGCGTCCGGCTCGAAGCCGGGGCCGGCCATGGCGTACAGCCCGGCGCCGTAGGCCTTGCGCACGACCACGCAGACCTTCGGGACGGTCGCCTCGCTGACCGCGGTGATCAGCTTGGCGCCGTGGCGGATGATGCCCTGGCGCTCGACCTCCCGGCCGATCATGAAGCCGGGCACGTCGGCCAGGAACAGCAGCGGCAGGTTGAAGGCGTCGCACAGCCACACGAAGCGGGCCACCTTGTCGGCCGAGTCGACGAACAGCACCCCGCCCTTGACCAGCGGCTGGTTGGCGACCACGCCGACCGCGCGGCCCTCGATGCGGGCCAGCCCACAGACCACCTCGGCGGCGAACTCCCGCTTGACCTCGAAGAAGCTGCCCTCGTCGCAGACCGCGGCGATCAGCGGGTAGACGTCGAACGGCTGCGACTCGTCGGTGGGCACCAGCGGGGCCACCGGGCCGGCGTAGCCCGGGCCGCGGGGCGCCGCCGGCGGCGGCTCGCCGCGCCAGTTGGCCGGGAAGTAGCCGAGGTACTCCCGCGCCGCCCGGATCGCCTCGTCCTCGTCGGCGCAGAGCAGGTCGCCGCAGCCGGACACGCGGCAGTGCATGGCGGCGCCGCCCATCTCCTCCAGGGTGGTCCGCTCGCCGATCACCATCTCGGCCATGCGCGGCGAGCCGAGGTACATCGAGGCGTTGCCGTCGACCATGAAGACCACGTCGCAGAAGGCGGGGATGTAGGCGCCGCCGGCGGCCGAGGGCCCGAACAGGCAGCACACCTGCGGCACCCGTCCGGACAGGCGCACCTGGTTGTAGAAGATCTTGCCGGCCCCGCGGCGGCCGGGGAACATCTCGACCTGGTCGGTGATGCGGGCGCCGGCCGAGTCCACCAGCCACACCAGCGGCACCTCGTGGCGCAGGGCGTACTCCTCGATGCGGATGATCTTCTCGACCGTGCGGGCGCCCCAGGAGCCGGCCTTGACGGTGGAGTCGTTGGCCATCACCGCGACCGTGCGCCCGCCGATGGTGCCGACCCCGGTGACCACCCCGTCGGCGGGCAGGTCGCCGGCGAGGGCGTTGGCGAGCAGCCCGTCCTCCACGAAGCCGTCGGCGTCGTCCAGCAGCCGGCGCAGCCGCTCGCGGGCGAACAGCTTGCCCTGCTCCCTGGCCTTGGCGTGGTAGCGCTCGGCCCCGCCCGCCCTGGCCTGCTTGGCCAGCGCCCGCAGCGCCGGCTCGGGCCGCTGCTGGTCGTTCACGCCGGCACCACCCTGCGGGTGCGCGGGCCGGCCCGCAGCACCTGGCCGCGCAGCCGGTGGCCGACCAGCTCGCCCGCCAGCCTGGCCGCGGCCAGCAGCGCGTCCAGTTCGACGCCGGTGGCCACGCCCATGTCCTCCAGCATGTGGACGGCGTCCTCGCTGGCCACGTTGCCGCCGGCCCCCGGGGCGGTGGGGCTGCCGCCGAGCCCGCCGACCGCGGTGTCCAGGTCGGCGCAGCCGGCCTGCACGGCGGCCAGCACGTTGGCCAGCCCGGCGCCGCGGGTGTCGTGGAAGTGGCAGTTGAGCGGGGCGACCCCGTCCAGGCTGGCCAGCAGCGCCTCCACCCGGGTCGGGGTGGCCATGCCGGTGGTGTCGCCGAGCGAGATCGCCTGGCAGCCCATGCCGGCCAGCCGCTCGGCCAGGCCGACCACCCGCTCGGGCGGCACCTCGCCCTCGTACGGGCAGCCCCAGGCGGTCGAGATGGTCGCCTCGACCGGTGTGGTTCCCGCCAGCCGCACCACCGCGGCGATCTGCTCCAGGGTCTGCTCCACGGTGCGGTTGACGTTGCTGGCGTTGTAGGACTCGGAGGCGGCGACCACCACCTGAAGCCGGTCGGCCCCGGCGGCCAGGGCGTCCTTGGCGCCGCGCTCGTTGGGGACCAGGGCCGAGTAGGTCACCCCTGGAG
>DASQWY010000539.1:0-6862 GCA_035640005.1 Actinomycetes bacterium | reverse complement strand
CGTGCTGCTGGAGCGGGACCCGGAGCGGGTGCTCGCCGCCGGCCTGGCGGTGGCCGCCCGCCGGGGCGGCGGGCCGCCGGGCGCCGAGGCCCGCGCCGCGCTGGCCAGGCAGGCCAGCAAGCAGATTCGCCTTGTCTTCATTCCCACCAGGGCCGGGGCTGTTGGCGGCGTCTGTGGCTGTGGATGACCATCGGCGATGCTCACCACTACTGTCGCAATCGTCGGTTACGATCAGAACATGCGTTCGCTTAACGCCCCATTCGTGGTCGCCCCACCCTCCGGCGCCCGCATCCGCACCCGGCTGCGGCTGTCTGCGCGGGATGAGGTGGTCGTCCGCGCCGTTGGTGCGTACCTTGGCCGCCTGGCTGGCGCTGATGTTGCCGTCCGCTGCCGAATCGGCCGTGAAGGCGACCAGCGGGCCGGCCGTAAGCGCGCCCTAACCGCCGTTTCCTCCAGTCGCTGGGCCGGCGCCATCACCCGCACCTCTGACGACCAGTGGCAGCGGGCATCCAAGAACCTGCTGGACACCCGCGCCGGGTTGCGCCGCGCGATCCGGCGACTCCGGGCGCGCCTGGCGGCGCCGGTCGGCCAGCGGCAGGGCCGAGTTCGGGGCTACGCGACCCCGGCGGAGCGGTTCCAGAAGCGGCGCCGGCTGCAGCGGCTGCAGGCGAGACTCGCCGAGGTCGAGGAGCGGATCGCGGCTGGTCGGGTGTCGGTGTGCCGGGGTGGCCGGCGGCTGGCCAAGCTACGCCACGCCCTGGGCCGCGACGACGTGCCAATGACCGAGGCCGAGTGGCGGGCGCGGTGGGTGGCCGCACGGTGGTTCTTGACCGCCGACGGGGAGGCCGACAAGCGCTGGGGCAATGAGACCATCAGGGTCCACCCGGAGGAGGGCTGGCTGCGGCTGCGGCTGCCGAGCCCGCTGGCGCACCTGGCCAACACCGCCGGCCGGGCGGCCACCTACCAGTTCGCCGGCCCGGTGGTCTTCCACCATCGGGCCGGCGAGTGGGCGGCGCAGGCGGCCACTGGCGCGGTCCGCTACGACATCTGGCTCGATGCAGGCAAGGGTCGCTGGTATGTGGATGCCAGCTGGCGGGCGCCGGCTAGGCAGGTGCTTCCGATTGAGGTGCTGCGTCAGCACCGGACAATTGGGGTGGATCTGAACGCCGGGCATTTGGACTGCTGGGTACTCGACCCCTCCGGCAACCCGATCGGCCAACCCCACACAATCCCGCTGGATCTCGACAAGCTGTCGGCCTCGACCCGTCAGGGGCGGCTGCGCGCGGCGGTCGCTGTCCTCATCCGACTGGCCACGGCGAGTGGCTGCCGCTCAGTCACCGTCGAGGACCTGGATTTCGCCGATGCTCGGCAGGCCGGCCGGGAGACCCTGGGGCATGGGAGGCGTGGCAGGCGGTTCCGCCACACGGTCACCGGGATACCGACCCGCCAGTTCCGAGACCTGCTGGTCGGGATGGCAGCCAATGCCGGCCTGTGGGTGGTGGCGGTCGACCCGGCATGGACGTCGACCTGGGGCCAGCGCTACTGGCAGGCCCCTCCAAGCCAGCACACGAGGCAGGCGGTCACTGTCACCGGGCATCAGGCCGCAGCGGTGGTGATCGGAAGGCGCGGCCTTGGACTTGGCGCCCGGCGGCGGCTAGGTGTGCCCCGAGCCCACCAGAGGATGGGCAAGGGAGAGCTGCTGGCCAGGCCGGACGGTCAAGTTCTCGGCCGTGAGGGACCTGGGCCGCCGGGAGGCCAGCGGGCAGCGGCATGGACGCGCAAGACCCGCCCGGCTGAACGGACCGAGCGCAGGAACCAGGTGGCACAGGACCGTTCGGGGCCACCCGTCAACGCTACTACTGGTAGACGCTGACGCTTTAGGAACGGTCGCCAGCTGGGACCACAGGCCACGCCATGAGCGCCCAGGGCGACGGAGCCGCAACGGCCCAGATGGCGACAAGGAGCACGGCCAAGCCGAAGGCGTGCAGCGTCGGGTCCGGCAGCACCTCGCCGACTGATCCAGGAAATGGCGTCAGCGCTTGAGCAGGTTGCCGAGGAAGAACCAGAGGTTGGCGGGCCGCTCGGCCAGGCGGCGCATGAAGTACGGGTACCACTGGTCGCCGTAGGGGACGTAGACCCGCAGGCGGTAGCCCTCGGCGACCACCTGCTCCTGCAGGTCGCGCCGGACCCCGTACAGCATCTGGAACTCGAAGCTGTCCCGCTCGCGGCGGTACTTGGCCGCCAGCGTCTTGGTCTGCCGCACCAGGGCGGGGTCGTGGGTGGCCACCATCGGGTAGGGGTTGTCCCGGATCAGCGCGTCCAGCAGCCGCACGAAGGCGGCGTCGACGCTGGCCTTCTCCGGGTAGGCGACCTGCGGCGGCTCCCGGTAGGCGCCCTTGACCAGCCGGACCGGCACGCCGGCCCGGTTGAGCCGGTCGAGGTCGTCGCGGGTGCGGAACAGGTACGCCTGCAGGCAGACGCCGACCTGGTCCCAGGTCGCCTTGAGCGCCTCCACGATCTCCAGGGTGCGGCCGACATAGGGGTGCGCCTCCATGTCGACCCCGACCATGGCCCCGGCCTCCTTGCCCCGGGCGGCCACCTTGCGGGCCTCCTCCAGGGCCAGGTCCCGGCCGATGTCCAGGCCCATGGCGGTCAGCTTGACCGAGATGTTGGCGTCCAGGCCGGTCTCCTGGATGCGGTCCAGGGCGGCCAGGTAGGCGGCGGAGGCGGCGCGCGCCTGCGCCTCCGACTCGGTGTTCTCGCCCAGGTGGTCGAGGGCCACGGTGATGCCGCGGGCGTTCAGCTCGCGGACCACCCGCTCGGCGTCCTCCAGGGTGTTGCCGGCGATGAAGCGGCCGGCGACCCGGCGGGAGACCGGGTTGCGCATCACCTGCCGGTGCAGCACCTGCGACCCGGCGGCCCGCAGCAGCGTCGCCTTCAGCATGTCTCCACCTCGTTGTGCAGACCTACCTGCGATCAGTATTGCACGCGAAGCTCAGGCCACCTCGGTGGCCACCGGTTCCAGGGGCAGGCCGAACTCCAGGGCGAACAGGTCGGCGTTCCGCTCGGCCGCCCAGACGTCCAGGTCGGGCTCGTCGCGGGCGCGCAGCTCCAGGCGCAGCGAGCGGCCGCCGGGGACGACCACCACCTGCTCCACGACCTGGAAGTGGTCGGCGTCCAGCCCGTCGGCGACCCGCAGCAGCGCGGCCAGCTTGCGGACCACCACCCGGTCCGGGTCGTCCAGGGCCATGAAGTCGGCGTGCCGCTCGGAGGGGAGTGCCTTGCGGTGGTAGCGGGCCACGTTGGCGACCAGCAGCAGCTCCCGCGGGCTCCAGCCGTCCAGGTCGGCGTTGCGGATCAGGTACAGCGAGTGCTTGTGGTGGGAGGACTGGGCGACCGCGAAGCCGATGTCGTGGAGCAGGCCGGCGGCCTCCAGCAGCTCCCGCTCGACCGGCCCGAGGCCGTGCAGCTCGGCGGTCTGGTCGAACAGGGACAGGGCCAGGGCGGTGACCTGCCGGCAGTGGGGCTCGTCCCAGGCGTGGCGGCGGGCGAAGTCCAGCACCGCCCGCCGCCGCGGGTCGGGCCCGGCGGCCGCCGCGGCGTGGTCGATGCCGGCCAGCGCCTCCAGGATCACGCCCTCGCGCAGCGCCCACGGGGCCAGCACCAGCTCGCGCAGGCCGAAGGCCTGCATGACCAGGGCGGCCACCTGCGAACCGGCGACCGCGTTGGCCGCCCGCAGCTCGTCGAGGCCGGCCAGCCGCGAACGCTCCCGCGCCGAGGTGCCGGCCAGCACCCCGGCGACCACGTCCAGCGCCTCGCGGCTGAGCACCGGGGCGGTCTGGCCGTCGATGCCGGCGAAGCCGAAGGCGTGGGCGGGGGTGGGGACCTCCGGCAGCGCGTGCGCGATGCGGCCGAGGCTGCGGAAGGTCTTGGAGGTGGCGCAGGCCACGTCGAAGGGCCGCTCGCGGATGCGGCCGGCCAGCGGGCCGAGCAGGTTGAGGGCGTGGACGCGCAGGGCGACCAGCTCCTCCGGACGCACCGGGTCGGAGCGGACGAAGCGGCGCTGCAGGCGGGTGGCGCCCAGGGGCAGGCTCTCGGCCAGCTCGGGCGCCTCCGCCTCCCCGGCCGCCACCTCCAGGCTGCCGCCGCCGATGTCGACCACCACCAGCCGCCGGGCCGAGAACGCGGTCCAGCGCCGCTCGGCGAGGTAGGTGAGGCGGGCCTCCTCGACACCGGGGAGCACCTCGATGGTCACCCCGGTCGCGTCGCGGACCCGGCCGAGGGCCTCCAGCCCGTTGCGCGCCTCCCGGATCGCGGAGGTGGCGAAGCCGACCAGGGCGCCGGCGCCGAGCTCGTCGGCGACCTCGCGCATCCGCCGGGCGGTGCCGACCAGCCGCTCGACCGCCTCGTCGGGCAGGCTCATGGTCGGGAAGGCGGCCTCGGCCAGCCGCAGGGTCTCCCGCTCGCGGCCGACCACGGTGAAGGTGCCGTCGGAGCGGCCGTCGACCACCAGCAGGTGGACGGTGTTGGAGCCGACGTCGAGGACGGCCAGGCGCACCGGCGGTCAGCCGCCCACGCCGACCGGCTGGCGCCACAGGCGCCGGCCGAGGGTGACCACGGCGGCCACGACCGCGGCGGCGACCAGGAGCAGCAGCAGGTGGTGGGCGGTCGCCAGCCAGTAGGTGATGGCGGCGATCAGCCCGGCGGCGGGGATGGTGGCCACCCAGGCCCACACGATGCGGCCGGCCACCCCCCAGCGGACGGCCGACAGCCGGCGGGTCGAGCCGGTGCCGACGATCGCCCCGGTGATCGTGTGGGTGGTGGACACCGGGATGCCGAGGAAGGTGGCCAGGTACAGCGAGGAGGCGGCGGCGGTCTCGGCCGAGAAGCCGCCGATCGGCTTGAGCGCGGTGATCCGCTGCCCGAGCGTCTTGACGATCCGCCAGCCGCCCGACAGCGTGCCGAAGGCGATCGCCCCGTAGGCGAGCAGGACGATCCAGAACGGGATCGGCAGGTCCCCGTTCGGCTGCAGGTGCAGGTAGCCGGACCCGACCAGCAGCGCCGACACCACCCCCATGGTCTTCTGGGCGTCGTTGCCGCCGTGGCCGAGGCTGAAGGCGGCCGCCGACAGCAGCTGCAGGCGGCGGAACAGCCCGTCCACCCGCCGCGGGGTGGCCCGGTGGAACGTCCACAGGTTGGCGAACATCAGCAGGAACCCGAGCGCGAAGCCGAGCAGCGGCGACAGCACGATGAACAGCACCGTCTTCTGCAGGCTGGCCGCGTTGATCACCGACCAGCCGGCCTTGGCCATGCCGGCGCCGACGAAACCGCCGATCAGCGCGTGCGACGAGGAGGTCGGCAGGCCCAGCCACCAGGTGGTGAAGTTCCACGCCACCGCCCCGACCAGGCCGGCGAACACCACCGCCTCGGAGGCCACGTGCGGGTCGACGGTCTTGCCGACGGTGTTGGCCACGTGCGCCTTGAACACCAGGAAGGCGAGGAAGTTGAAGGCCGCCGCCCAGACCACCGCCACCCGCGGGGTGAGCACCCGGGTGGAGACCACCGTGGCGATCGAGTTGGCCGCGTCGTGGAAGCCGTTGGAGTAGTCGAACAGGGCGGCCAGGGCGACGATCGCGACGACCGCGGACAGCCGCGCGTCAGGCATGCTTGAGGACGATCGACTCGACGGTGTGGGCCACGTGCTCCAGACCGTCCAGCGCCTCCTCCAGCTGCTCGACGATGTCCTTCCACAGCAGCACGAAGCGGGCGGGGTGCTCGCCCTCGAAGTTGTACAGGTCGGCGCGGGCGTGGCGGTACAGGCGGTCGCCCTGGTTCTCCAGCTCGTTGATGCCGATCCAGTAGGACCGCAGCGGCTCCTGCTCCAGGTGCCGCAGGTGGCGCAGGCCCTCGGCGGTCAGCCGCGACGCCTGCTCGATCAGGCGCGCCTGCTCCACCACCGCCGGGAGCGGCTCGGCCACCCGGTGCAGCACCAGCATGTCGGCGGCGGCCTCGATCGCGTCGACAACGTCGTCCAGCCCCGCCACCAGCGCGTAGATGTCCTCCCGGTCGAAGGGGGTGATGAAGGTCTGGTTCAGCCGCGACAGGATCGCGTGGGTCAGCTGGTCGCCCTCGTGCTCGCACTCCACCAGCCGCTTGGCCTTCATCTCCGGGTCCACGAAGTCCTCGACCATGTCCAGCAGCAGCCGGGCGGCCTCGGCGACGTTGGCGGCCACCGCGTCGAACAGGTCGAAGTAGGACTCCTCGCGGGGAAAGATCCGCAGCCTCACGGGCGACCTCCCTGGCCGGCAGAGGCCCCAACCGTAGCAGTGCGGCCGCCAGGTGTCGATCGGGTGAACTCCCAGCTCAGGGCCTCCCCAGCGCGACTGTTCACCCGCTGGCCTCCTGCTTGTCACCTGTCGTGCCGGTCCGGGCCACGTCCCGCCGCTACAACGGCATCGCCCAGGCAGCCCGGGTCTAGGCCAGTTGCTGCCGTTCGTCGGAGGAGGCATTCGTTGGATCGGAATGGGAAGTTCGGGACGCGCCGGCTGCTCGGCCTGGTCGCCCTGAGCCTTGCCGTGGCGATCGCCGCCGCGGCCTGCGGCGGCAACAAGGCCGTCACCGGGGGCAGTAGCGGAGGCGGCAAGCAGCTCAGCGGCGCCGGCGCCACCTTCCCCGCCCCCATCTACCAAAAGTGGTTCTCGGACTTCGGCAAGGCCAACAACGGCGTCCAGGTCAACTACCAGGCGATCGGCTCCGGCGGCGGCATCCAGCAGTTCACCGCCGGCACGGTCGACTTCGGCGCCACCGACTCGCCGATGAAGGACGACGAGCTGGCGGCCGCCCAGCAGAAGGGCGGCACGGT
>DASQWY010000538.1:0-21883 GCA_035640005.1 Actinomycetes bacterium | reverse complement strand
CCCGTCGACCACCAGCGGGGTGCGCTGCGCCGGCACGCCCTCGTCGTCGAAACCGAAGGTGCCGAGCCCCAGCGGCGTGGTCGCGTCGACCGTGACGGTCATCAGCGGCGAGCCGTAGCGCAGCCGGCCCCGGTCGTCCGGATGCACGAACGAGGTGCCGGCGTAGCCGGCCTCCATGCCGAGGATGCGGTCCAGCTCCAAGGCGTGGCCGACGGACTCGTGCAGCTGCAGGGCGATCTGCTGGCCGTCCAGGATCACGGTGGTGGTGCGCTCCGGCAGCGGGGGAGCGCGCAGCAGGTCGAGCGCCTCGCGGGCGACGCGGGCGCCGTTGCCGGGCAGGTCCATCGCGGTCACCAGCTCCCAGCCGCCGCCCAGGTAGTTGCCGCGGAACGAGTTCGGCCAGGTGCGGCGCTGCAGGTCGCCGTCGCCGGCGGCGCCCGCCTCGATGCCCGCCCCGACCTGGGTGACGGTCTGGTCGATGCGGGCGCCCTCGCTGGAGGCGAACACCGTCCGCCGGCGCCACAGGTCCAGGCTGGCCTTGGCGAAGGCCAGGCCGGCGACGGTCCGCTGCGCTGTGGACGCCTCCAGCAGCAGCCCGACCCGCTCGGCGAGGGGCACGGCGAAGGGATCCACCGCCACCGGGGTCGCCCAGGTGGCCACCGCCGGCTCGGCCGGGGCCAGCCGCACCGGCTCGCCCGGCAGGGCCGCCGAGGCCCGGGCGATCTCCACCGCCAGCCGGCCCAGCGCGGCCGCGCCGGCCCCCTCCACCAGGGCGCCGGCCGCGAAGCCCCAGCAGCCGTCGACCAGCACCCGCACGCCCAGGCCGCGGCTGTCGTCGGCGTCCAGCCCCTCGACCCGGTCGTCGGTGACGGTGACGGCCTCGCTCTCCTCCCGCACCCAGCGGGCGTCGGCGTAGCTGGCGCCGGCGGCCTCGGCCGCCCGCAGGGCCTCGCCGGTCAGCTCCTCGGGATCCACGGCCAGGATCCTACCCGGCGCGGCCGACCGCGGCCGGGAGCTGGTCAGGTCAGCCGGTCGGCGACCTTGGCGAGGTCGGCCACCAGCTCCTTGTAGCCGCGGTCGCGGGCGTCGTCGTCGGGCGCCCGCAGGATCGAGGAGGGGTGGACGGTCGCCAGCGCCACCGGGGCGAGCGGGGTGTCGACGAACTCGCCCCGCTGCCGGCTCACCCGGAAGTCGGCGCCCAGCAGCGCCTGCGCCGCGGTCGCGCCCAGCGGCACCAGCACCTGCGGCCGCACCACCGCCAGCTCGGCGTCCAGCCACGGGCGGCAGGCGTGGACCTCGGCGGCGCTCGGCTTCTTGTGAAGCCGCACCTTGCCCTGCCGGCTGAACTTGAAGTGCTTGACCACGTTGGTGACGTAGGCCAGGCGGCGGTCGATGCCGGCCTCCTCGAGCGCCTGGTCGAGCAGGCGCCCGGCCGGCCCGACGAACGGCCGCCCGGCGGTGTCCTCGCGGTCGCCGGGTTGCTCGCCGACCAGCATCACCTTGGCGGCCACGCGGCCCTCCCCGAACACCGTCTGGGTGGCGTCCCGGTACAGCGGGCAGGCCGTGCACCCGGCCGCGGCCTCCTTCAGGCCCGAGAGGCTCGGCCGCTCGGGGATGAGCTCGAGGGCGGCGCTGGGTTGGCGGCGACTGGATGGCATGGGCGTGCGCTACCCAGCCGGCCGCCGGGCAAACCCGGCGGCTACTCGGGCCGGCGCGCCCGCTCGCTCGACCTGACCACCCGGCCCTCCAGCCCCGACGTCAGCAGCAGCAGGGCGAGCAGCAGGATCGGGAACAGGGCGACCACTCCGAGCATGAGCAGCGACAAGGACCACAACCTCCTCGTACCTGTGCACAGCGACAGGCAGTCTCGCACCAATCGGCACGTCGGGAGGCGGAGCTTGAGGCTCGTTATGCGATTGTGGCCGCTCCGTGTCCGGCTGCTACCGTCCCGGCATGCCCGGTTACGACCTGCACACGCATTCGACCTTCTCCGACGGCACGCTGGACCCGGAGGGGGTGGTGGCGCTGGCGGCCGAGCGGGGGCTGGACGGGATCGCGCTCACCGACCACGACACCACCGCCGGCGTGGCGCGCGCCCAGGCCGCGGCCGGCGCCCTGCGCGTGCTGGTCGGCTGCGAGCTGTCCGCCGAGCACGACGGCAACCCGGTGCACGTGCTCGGCTACGCCTTCGACCCGGAGGAGCCGGTGTTCGCCGCCAGGCGCGCGTGGATCCGCGACGGCCGGGTCGAGCGGGCCCGGCGCATGGTGGAGCGGCTGCGGGCGCTCGGCGTCGGCGTCGACTACGAGCGCGTCGCCGAGCTGGCCGGCGAGGGCGCCGTCGGCCGCCCGCACGTGGCCATGGCCCTGGTCGAGGCCGGCGCCGTCCCGGACGTGGCGGCCGCCTTCGGCCCGGACTGGATCGGCACCGGCGGCCGCGCCTACGTGCCCAAGCCGGCCGTCACCCCGGTCGAGGCGGTCGAGCTGATCCGCGGTGCCGGCGGCGTCGCCGTGCTGGCCCATCCCGGCCTGCACGCCGGCGC
Source organism: Actinomycetes bacterium (assembly GCA_035640005.1). Taxonomy (GTDB): domain Bacteria; phylum Actinomycetota; class CALGFH01; order CALGFH01; family CALGFH01; genus DASQWY01. The sequence goes on along the minus strand of DASQWY010000538.1, from coordinate 19,343 downwards.
CAGGGCCGTGCCCGAGCCGGTCATCCTGGCGATGGTGGCGGCCGGCCTGGCCGGCCTGGAGGCCGACCACCCCGACCACCCGCCGTCCGAGCGGGCCCGCTGGCGCGCCCGGGCCGCCGAGCTGGGCATCGAGGCGACCGGCGCGTCCGACTGCCACGGCGCCCTGTACGGCTACCGCATGGGCGCCTGCCGCACCCCGGAGGCGACCGTGGCGCGCCTGCTGGCGCGCGCCAGGTCCTGACAGGTCACCAGTGGCGGGGCGGCGGCCAGCCGGCCCGCGCCCGGCGGCCGAAGAAGAACACGATCCACAGCAGCGGCCACGGGAAGAAGAAGAACCCGCGGGTGAGCACGCCCAGCACCACCACGGCGACGACCACCAGCAGCAGCGGCAGCAGCCAGGCGGCCTCCGGGAACGGCGCCGGCCGGCGGCGGGGCGGCGCGCCCTGCTGGCGCGCGCGCCACTCCGGCGGCAGGTCGGCGACCAGCCGGTCCAGCTCGCCGCGGGTGCGGGCCGCCAGCGCGGCCCCGAGCCGCTCGTCGACCTCCTCAAGGGTCAGGTAGCCGGCGGCGTGGGCCTCCTTGAGCAGGTCGGTCGTGCGGTTCCGGTCGGCGTCCCCGACCCGGTAGCCGCCCGTCCCCTGCAACTCGCTGGGCATGATCCCTCCTCCTTCTCCAGTTTCAGTGTAAGTCTGTAATCGAGGTCGTCAACCGGGAGGGCCGCTGTGGCGGCGGTGGCGTACCTTCGGACCATGCACGGGGCCGAGCAGCAGGCCCTGCCCGGGATCGACGCGAGCAGGGTCACGTTCGTGAGCCCGTCCGCCCTCGACCGCTACCGCCACTGCCCACGCCTGTACCGGTTCCTGTACGTCGACGGACTGTGGCGGGTCTCCCGCACCGGCCCCGCGCAGGCGTTCGGCACCAGCGTGCACAACGCCCTGCGCGAGTTCTTCCGCCTGCCGGTGCGCAGGCGCAGCCTGGACGCGCTGCTGGCGTGCTACCGGCGCGCCTGGGTGCGCGAGGGCTACCGCAGCAAGGAGGAGCGCGAGCAGGAGCGCGCCAGGGGCGCTGACGCCCTGCGGGCCTGGTACCGGCGGGCCGACACCCAGGTCGTGCCCCACGCCACCGAGCTCGGCCTGCAGGCGACCTACGGCGAGATCGTGCTCAAGGGACGCCTCGACCGGGTCGACGCTGATCCGGGCGGGGGGCTGGTGGTGGTCGACTACAAGACCGGGCGCCGGCCGGCCACCCAGGCGGAGGCCGACGCCGACCAGGCGCTGACGATCTACGCGGCGCTGGCCGAGCGGCGCCTGGGCCGGCCGGTCACCCGGCTGGTGCTCGACTACGTCGTCGCCGGTGAGCAGGTGACCACCGAACGGCCGCCGCCGGTGTTGCGGGAACGGCTCGGGGAGGTGCTGCGGGTCGGCCAGGCGCTGCGCGCCGACACCGAGTTCACGCCCCGGACCGGGCCCTGGTGCGCCTGGTGCGACATGCTCTCCAGGTGCCCCGACGGGCAGCGGGTGACCGACAGCGCCGAGGCCCGGTTGGACTGAGCGGCGCTCCTCGTTGTATCAGAGGGGCGGGGAAGGCCTCTCTGCGAGGGAGGCCGGAACCGGATCGGGGGAATTCGAGGTGGAAGACCGCACGCCCGGGAAGCTGGAGCGCCCGCCGGCGCACCTGCTCCTGCCGTGCCGCAGCGACTCGGTGCCGACCGTGCGGGCGCTGCTGCACCGCGACCTGGAGCGCTGGCAGGTGGCCGCGGAGATCGCCGACGCGATCCTGCTGGCGACCGGCGAGGCGGTCACCAACGCGGTCGTCCACGGCTCCTGGGGCCAGCAGGACTCGGTGATGGTGCTGCGCTGGGCGGTGACCGGCGGGCGGTTCTCCTTCTCGGTGCAGGACCGCGGGCCCGGCTTCGACAGCTCGCAGGCGGCGATGTCGCGCCGCGCCCACCCCTCCCAGAACCGTGGCCGCGGCCTGTTCATCATGCACGCGCTGATGGACAGGGTGGTGGTCGACTCCGGCCTGAACGGCACCCGCATCCTGCTCGAGAAGGCGCTCTGAAAGCGCCGGGGCCGGCGCCTGCAGGCGCCGGCCCCTCGTCCCGGTCGACCGCGCTACTGGGATTCCGCCCGGCGGGACTCCTCCGGCCACATCCGCAGCTCGTCTGCCAGGGCCCGGATCTCGCTGTCGGGGTAGCGCCGGTGGCCGCCCAGGGTCCGCAGGAACGGGAGCTTGCCCTCCTGGGCCCACCGGGAGACGGTCTTGGGCGAGACGTGGAGCAGTCCGGCCACCTCGGAGGTGCGAAGATACGTGGGCCTGCTGGTGCGGCTCATCGCTCGACACTCCTTTGCGGTTGTGTCCCGGGCTGGGACGGCCTGTTGTCCCCCCGGGGACACTACACTTCCTACCAAGTTCCTGAATCAGCTGTTCTACCTAGTAAGCCACGATCCAGTCGCATCCCCCAGTGCGCACGATCTCGTAGAGCAAGCAACCACCGCTGGTCACGGGCCCCTGCGGTCGGTCACCGACGGTGGCTGGAGAACTCTTTTTTCGGTCGCCCGTATCCATCCGGTGGTGCTGGACGCCGATACGTGTGAGAAGCGACGTCGCGGCCCGAGGGGGACCTCTCAACCCCGGCTACTCGGGGGAAGCTGGCGGGTTGAGGGTAGGCCGCGACGTCGTTTTTTTATTCCCGTTCCGGTTGGGCTCGGCTTGTGTCTGCGTTCCGTCGGTCCCCGGTTCATCCGGGGGGGAGCCCGCTCCCCCCGAACCCCCCCAACTACCCGGCCCGCATCGGGCCTGGGCGTGATGCCCCGATTGCTGGGCTGGCATGATAGGGCGCATGGCAGCGCTCGCCCTTGAGGGCAAGACCGTCATCGTCACTGGCGGCGGCCAGGGGATTGGCCGCGAACAGGCGCTCGCCTGCGCGCGGGCCGGCGCCCGGGTGGTGGTGGACGACCTGCGCGGGGCGGACGCCACCGCCGCGGCGATCCAGGCCGAGGGCGGCAGCGCCGTCGCGCTGGACCTGGACGTCGGCGACTTCGAGGCGGCCGAGGTGCTGGTCCGGACCGCGGTCGAACGCTTCGGCGGGCTGGACGGCCTGGTCAACAACGCCGGGGTGATCCGCGACCGGATGGTCTTCAACCTCGGGCCGGACGAGTTCGACCTGGTGCTGCGCGTCAACCTGCGCGGCACCTTCTGCACCACCCGGCACGCCAGCGCCTGGTGGAAGCGGGAGGGCCGGCCCGGGGCGATCGTGAACACCACCTCCACCTCGGGCATCCTCGGCAACCCCGGGCAGTCCAACTACGGCGCGGCCAAGGCCGGGGTGGCGGCCTTCACCGTCATCACCGCGCTGGAGCTGGCCAGGTACGGGGTGCGGGTCAACGCCATCGCGCCGGGGGCGCGGACCCAGATGACCGAGGGCGTCCTCGGCGACCTCACCTTCCCGGGCTTCGACCCGCTCGACCCGGCCAACGTCGCCCCGGTGGCCGTCTGGCTGCTGTCGGACGCCGCCGCCGACGTGTCCGGCCAGGTCGTCGGCGTCACCGGCGGCCTGGTGGAGCTGTACGAAGGCTGGCACGTGGTGTCGAGCCTGCACCGGGACGGCCGCTGGACCCCCGAGGGCCTGGCCGAGGCCGCCCCGCGCCTGTTCGGCGACCGCCCGGCCCGCGCGCCGTGGCGCCAGTCCAGCCTGCGCCGCCTGATCCAGGCCGCGCGGGGCGACGGCGGCTGAGCGCGATCCTCAGCAACCTCCCAGGAAGCTTGCAGGCTGCGCTCGGCTCCACCGGCTACAACGGGAGCGTCAACCCGCGAAGGGGAGGATGAGATGATCGGCACGGTCCGGATGGGGGAGGTGGCGTCGGTGCAGCGACCGGAGGCCCGGTTGCTGGTGGTCGAGGACGAGCCGAACATCCTCGAGCTGCTCTCGGCCAGCCTGCGCTTCGCCGGCTTCGAGGTCGTCACCGCCACCGGCGGCTTCGACGCGCTGCGCACCGCCCAGCGGCAGCGGCCCGACCTGGTGGTGCTCGACGTGATGCTGCCCGACCTGGACGGCTTCGACGTCGCCCGGCGGCTGCGCTCCGGCGGCGACCGCATCCCGGTGCTGTTCCTGACCGCCCGCGACGCCACCGAGGACAAGATCACCGGGCTGACGATCGGCGGCGACGACTACGTCACCAAGCCGTTCAGCCTGGAGGAGGTGATCGCCCGCATCCGGGCGGTGCTGCGCCGCGCGCGGGGCGACGCGCCGCCACCGCCGGCGCGGCTGCGGGTCGCCGACCTGGAGCTGGACGAGGACAGCCACGAGGTCTGGCGCGGCGACCGCCACGTGCAGCTGTCGCCGACCGAGTTCAAGCTGCTGCGCTACCTGATGAGCAACGTCGGTCGGGTGCTGTCCAAGGGCCAGATCCTCGACCACGTGTGGAACTACGACTTCCAGGGGGAGAGCGGCATCGTCGAGTCCTACATGTCGTACCTGCGCCGCAAGGTCGACACCGGCGAGCCCCGGCTGATCCACACCATCCGCGGCGTCGGCTACGTCCTGCGCCTGCCCGACGCCTCCTAGCGGGTGACCGCCGTGCGCTGGGGCGCCCTCGGCGGGCTCGCGGCCCGGCCGCTGGGTGCGGGCAGGCGGCTGCTGGCGCGCACCCCGCTGCGGGTGGAGCTGGTGGTGGCGCTGCTGGCGCTGGTGGCGGTCGCCCTCACCCTGATCAGCCTCGGCAGCGTCGCGGTCCTGCGCGGCTCCCTGGTCGGCCGCCTGGACGACCAGCTCAAGGACGAGGCGGGCCGCGCCGTGCACTCGGCCTACGAGCACGGCGAGCTCGGCCCGCAGCAGGCGCCGGGCGACGACCGGGCCGAGTCCGAGTTCCGGCCCCCCAGCCGCTTCCTCGAGCAGGAGCTCGACGCGGCCGGCAGGACCGTGTACCCGTGGTACCCCGACACCCTGCAGAACGGCCAGTCCGTGCCGCGCCTGCCCGCGGTCGCCACCCTGCGGGCAGGCGCCGGCACGCCGTTCACCGCGCCGGCGACCGGCGGCCGGGGACGCTGGCGGGTGCTGGTCCAGCCGACGATCAGGGGCTCAGACCTGGTGGTGGTCGCCTCCAGCCTGGACGAGGTCGACGCCACCATCGGCCGGCTCATCCCCATCGACCTGGCCGTCAGCGCGGCGGTGCTGCTGCTGCTCGCCGGGGTCGGCGTGGCGATCGTGCGGGCCAGCCTCCGCCCCCTGGTGCAGATCGAGCAGACCGCCGGCGCAATCGCGGCCGGGCACCTGTCCAGCCGCGTCCCCGAGCGCGACCCGCGCACCGAGGTCGGCCGGCTGGGCCGGGCGCTCAACAGCATGCTCGCCCAGATCGAGACCGCCTTCCGCGCCCGGGCCGCCTCCGAGGCCGCCGCCCGCCGCTCCGAGGACCGGATGCGCCGCTTCGTCACCGACGCCAGCCACGAGCTGCGGACCCCGCTCACCACCATCAGGGGCTTCGCGGAGCTGTACCGGCAGGGCGCGGCGCGCGAGCCCGCCGAGCTGGACGGGCTGATGCGCCGCATCGAGGACCAGGCGGCGCGGATGGGGCTGCTGGTCGAGGACCTGCTGCTGCTGGCCCGTCTCGACCACCAGCGCCCGCTGGACCGCCGCCCGGTGGACCTGCTGGCGGTGGCCGCCGACAGCGTCCAGGACGCCCGCGCGGTCGCGCCCGGCCGCCGCATCAGCCTGCAGGCCGGCGCCGACGCTGGCGACGGCGTGCCGCTGGTGGTGCTCGGCGACGAGCCGCGGCTGCGCCAGGTGATCGCCAACCTGATGAGCAACGCCCTCACCCATACGCCGGCGGGCAGCCCGGTGGAGGTGCGCGCGCGCAGCGACCAGGCCGGCGGCGGCCGGCGCGCGGTGGTCGAGGTGGCCGACCACGGCCCCGGGCTCACCCAGGAACAGGCCGAGCGGGTGTTCGAGCGCTTCTACCGCGCCGACCAGGCCCGCTCCCACCAGCACGGCGGCGGCACCGGGCTCGGCCTGGCGATCGTGGCCGCGCTGGTCGCCGCCCACGACGGCACCGTGGAGGTGGACACGAGCCCGGGTGGGGGAGCGACCTTCCGCGTGCTGCTGCCGCTGGCCCCCGACGCCGGCGACCCGCCTACGGCCGCTTGAGCTTGAAGGTGAAGGCGTCCACGCTGCTGGCGCTCATGTCGGTGCCGTTGGCGTCGATCGTGCCGGCCACGCGCACCGTGCCGCCGTTGGTCACCACCGCCGAGCGGCTGGCCGACTGCCCGTCCTTGGAGTAGCCGGTCGAGGAGGCCGTGTTGATGGTGTGGCGGAACCCCACCTCGTCGGTGAGGGTGAACGAGCCCGCCTGCACGTTGGAGACCGTCCCGACCACGCTCGGCAGCACGATCCGGACGGCGCCGGCGGTCGGCGAGCTGGCGAGCGGGTCGGTGAGGTTGACCACCACCCGGTCGCCGACCTTCAGGTCGGACCGCTGCACCTTGGTGGTGTCGCGGTAGTAGGCGGTGCTGGAGTTGGTGGCGACCGTGGTCGTGCGCCCGAACGGGCCGCGGACGGTGATCGACGACGGCGCGATCGCGGTCACGGTGCCGCCGCCGAACCCGAAGCCGAAGCGGTCGCGCAACTTGCCGAGCCCGGGCCCGGGGCCGCCGAAGGGCAGCAGGCGGCGCACGGTCGGCCCGTTGGCGGGAGGCGTGGAGGTGCTGGGGCTCGGGGCGGCGGCCAGGGCCGTGGAGCCGCCAGGGCGGGCCGGGCCCAGCAGCAGCAGCCCGACGGCGGCCACCGCCAGCAGGGCCACTGCGACCACCGCCGCCAGCGCCCAGCGCCGTCCGGGCGAGGGAGGCGCCGACGACGGAGGCGGTGGCGCCCACCCGTACCCTGGGGGTGTCGATGGCCACTGGTCCATGCGCGGTCCTCCTCCAAACCGGCCGACGGCATGCTCCGGCGGCGTGCTCCGGTTGCCCCGTCCAGTCTGCTCCCCGAACCTGAGGTGGACCTGTGAGCGGCCTGGGAAGGCGCGCAGAGTTCCGGCGGGCGGCGGCCCGCGGCGGCCTGTAGGCTCGGGCTGGACGGCGAGCGCCGCGAGCGGGAGAGGAGAGCGACGTGGAGGACAAGCAGCTCCTGGACCGGATCGGCGAGCTGGTCGAGGAGGAGCACCGGCTGGAGGGCCACGCGAGCACGACCGGTCTCGACGAGCAGCAGCAGTCCCGCCTGCAGGAGTTGCAGGTCCAGCTCGACCAGTGCTGGGACCTGCTGCGCCAGCGCCGCGCCCGGCGCGAGGTCGGCCTCGACCCCGAAGACGCCCACACCCGCCCGCCCGGTACGGTCGAGGGCTACCTGCAGTAGCCGTCGTCGCCGGCCAGCAGCCCGCCGACCCGCTCCAGCTGCGCCGCCGGCGACAGGTCGGCGCCGGGCCTGTCCAGCAGGGTCAGCCAGAACAGCCAGAACAGCCCGAACAGCCGCCGGGCGGCCCGGTGGCGGGCGCGCTCGCGCCCGTCCAGGCCGAGCCGGTCCAGCACCCGGCCCCACGCCGCCGCCGGGGTGTTGCGGGACTGGGCGTGCTCGACCAGGTCGGCCAGCTCGACCGCGCGGTCCCGCCAGCCGGCGTCCTCGAAGTCCACCAGCACGACCCGGCGCCCGTCCCACAGGTAATTGGCCGGGCTGGGGTCGCCGTGGGCGAGCACCGACGGCGCCGGCGCGAGCAGCAGCCCGGGGTCCGGCCCGGACGACCAGCGCCGCCACAGCCGGGCAGCCTGGAGGCGCCACGGCTCGCCGGCCCGCCCGCCGGGACTGCCCAGGGCCGCCGCGACCCTGGGCAGGATCGGCGCGGCCGCGCCGGCCGCGGCCCCGGGTCCAGCCGCAGCGGCCTGGGGGCGCGGCCGGGCGCGTGCACGGCGAGCAGGCGCAGCGCCCGCCACTCCCGCTCCGCCCGCCGGAGCCCGCCGGCCCCGTACAGCTTCAAGCACACCCCGCGCCCGCCGGCCTCGGCGGCGTAGACCGCGTTGCTGCGCCCGCCCCGCAGCGGCTGCGGCCCTGCCTCCCCCCGCCGCACCGCCGCCACCAGGTCGTCCAGGTCAGCTCTCAGAGCGCCTCGCGGTGATCGGGCGGCACCTCGACGATCCGCACGTCATCCGGTACCTGGTCGGCGTCGAAGGCGAACGCCACGGCCTCCCTGGCAAGGCGGCGAGCCTCATCCAGGTTCCAGTCGCCCGCGACCAGCTTGGTGTCGCCGGGCATGTCGACGGAGCTGACCGACCAGAACCCCGAAGGATCCTGCCGGAAGCTCAGATGCACGACCTGCATGGCGACCTCGCTCGCATGAGTGTGTCGGACCTTCCTGGCGAGATCTCCAGTGTTCCGGAAGCCGCCTTGGCCTGTCCAGGTTCATCCACAGCCTGAAGGCGCCAGCCCAATCGCCTCGGAGGCCTGGATAGGTTGCGCTCATGTTCCCATCGCTGCGCGCGTCTCGGCTGCTGGCCCTCTTGCAGCGGGAGCCGCTTGCCTATCGCGTGACCCGGCAGCGGGGGTCGCATCGACGCCTCGTTTCGGATCGTGGCTTGCCGCCGATCACGTTCGCGTTCCACGACCACGTCACCATTCCCCCGGGGGTCGGGCGCAACATCCTGGTGAAGCAGGTCGGCCTATCGGAGTCCCTCGCCCTGACAATCGTCCGGCGGCGGAGCCGCCGGTAGGTGTTCACCCGCGGCGGGGGTGGGGTCGGAGCCTGATTCGGCGATGGCCTTGGTGGGCGGCGAGGGCGTCCAGCAGCTGCCGGCGGGTCGGTTCGGCCAGCGCCGAGCACGTCGTCGACGCGCTCCGCGGTCATCCCCGTGGCCGCTCGGTCTGCGTGCGCAGGTGGTCGAGGTGAACTCCACCAGCGTGGCGTTGCCCTCGCGGGGCTCCTGGGGAGGGAACCGGTTCGCCCAGCGGTAGGCCAGGTAGCGCTTCGGCTCGATCCTCTCGATGTGCATCGGGTAGCGGCCATACCCGGGGGCCTGGAAGACCATCCGGCGGCCCTCCCGGTCGAAGCCGGCCGGGTCGCCGGCGACGAGGCGCAACCACGGGTTGCGCCTCGCCGTGTCAGCTCGTCAGCTCGTCAGGCCGCCTGGTCGGTGGGGACCTCGGCCGGGGCGAGGGCGTGCTCCAGGACCTGGTTGATGTCGCTGGCCAGGTGGAAGGTCATCGCCTCGCGGACCGACTCGGGCACGTCCTCCTCCAGCTCCTGGCCGTTGCGCTCGGGCAGCACGACCTCTCGCAGGCCGGCCCGGTGGGCGGCGAGCACCTTCTGCTTGACCCCGCCGATCGGCAGCACCCGGCCCTGCAGGGTGACCTCGCCGGTCATGCCGACCTCGGCGCGGACCGGCCGGCCGGTGAGCAGGCTGACCAGCGCGGTGGTCATGGTCACGCCGGCGCTCGGGCCGTCCTTGGGCACCGCCCCGGCCGGCACGTGCACGTGGTAGCGCCGGGCGGCGATCCGCTCAGGGTCGATGCCCAGCTCGGCCGCGTGGGCGCGCACGTAGGACAGGGCGATCGAGGCCGATTCCTTCATCACGTCGCCGAGCTGGCCGGTGAGGGTCAGGCCGGGCTCGCCGTCCATGACGCTGGCCTCCACGAACAGCACGTCGCCGCCGGTGCCGGTGACGGCCAGGCCGGTCGCCACCCCGGGCACCGAGGTCCGCTCGGCCGCCTCGAAGAAGAACCGCTGCCGGCCGAGGTAGCCGCGCACGTCGCCGGCGTCGACCACCACCGGCGCGCTCGCCTCGCCGCCGGCGATCCTGGTCGCCGTCTTGCGCAGCAGCTTGCCGATCTCCCGCTCCAGGTTCCGCACGCCCGCCTCGCGGGTGTAGTCGCCGATCACCGCCCGCAGGGCGCCCTCGGTGACGACCACCTCGTCGCGGCGCAGGCCGGCCCGGTCGAGCTGGCGGCCGAGCAGGTGGTCGCGGGCGATGGCGAGCTTCTCGTCCTCGGTGTAGCCGTCCAGGCGGACCAGCTCCATCCGGTCCAGCAGCGGGCCCGGGATGGTCTCGGCGACGTTGGCGGTGGCGATGAACAGCACGTCCGACAGGTCGAGGTCGACCTCCAGGTAGTGGTCGCGGAAGGAGTGGTTCTGCGCCGGGTCCAGCACCTCCAGCAGCGCCGAGGAGGGGTCGCCGCGCCAGTCGGCGCCGACCTTGTCGACCTCGTCGAGCAGGAACACCGGGTTCATCGTCCCGGCCTCCTTGATGGCCCGGGCGATGCGGCCGGGCTGGGCGCCGACGTAGGTGCGCCGGTGGCCGCGGATCTCGGCCTCGTCGTGGATGCCGCCCAGGGCGACGCGGACGAACTTGCGGCCCATCGCCCGCGCGACCGACTCGCCCAGCGAGGTCTTGCCCACCCCCGGCGGGCCGACCAGGGCGATGATCGCGCCGGCGCCGCGGCCCTGCTCGACCAGGCCGCGCTCGCGGCGCAGCTTGCGCACGGCCAGGTACTCGAGGATGCGGTCCTTGACGTCCTCCAGGCCGGTGTGGTCCTCGTCCAGCACCCTGCGCGCCTCGCCGATGTCCAGGGCGTCCTGGGACTTCACGCCCCAGGGCAGCTCGGTCATGGTGTCCAGCCAGGTGCGGATCCAGCCGTGCTCGGGGTTCTGCTCGCTGGTCCGCTCCAGCCGGCCGATCTCGCGCTCGACGGCGGCGCGGACCGCCTCGGGCATCTGGGACTCCTCCACCTTGCGGCGGTAGGTCTCCACCACGCCCTCGCCGTCCTCGTCCTCGCCGAGCTCCTTGCGGATGGCGGCGAGCTGCTGGCGCAGCAGGAACTCCCGCTGGGTGCGCTCCATGCCCTCGGAGACGTCCTTGCGGATCTGGTCCTTGAGGGTCACCTCGGCCAGGGTGTCGCGCGCCCAGGCCAGCACCTTCTCCAGGCGCTGCTCGACGTCGAGGGTCTCCAGCACCTCGACCTTGCGCTCGAACGACAGGTCGGGGGAGTAGACGGCGGTGTCGGCGATCTGGCCGGGGTCGGAGATGCCGCGCAGCACCTCGGCGACCTGGCGGGCGCCGCGCGCCTCCAGGATGTTCTCGACCACCGCGCGGTACTCGCGGGCCAGCTGCGCCGCCCGCTCGCTCGGGGGCGCCTCGCTTAGGGGCTCGACCTGCACCCAGGTGGCCTCGCCGGTGCCGGCCACGCCGGTCTCGACGCGGGCGCGGTGCAGGCCGCGGACCACGGCCGCGAGCTGGCCGTTGGGCAGCTCACCGGTGTCCTCGATCTTGGCGACCGTGCCCACGCGGGCGTAGCGGCCGTCCACCTTGGGCACCAGCAGCAGCTGGCCGCCGGCCTCCTCGGCCGCGCTGGCCGCCGCGCGCGACTCGGGGGTCTCCAGGGTGGCGGTCACGACCATGCCGGGGAGCACGACCCCGCTGGTCAGGGGGAGGAGGGGGAGGGTCTCGATCGACAGCTCGGGCATCTGCTCTCCAGGTAGTCAGGCGGGGTGCGACATCCTCCTCAACGTCGCACCCCACCCCGTCTATTTCCGGCTGCCCGAACCCGTGTGGTCAGGTGACGGTGACCGTCCCCTTCATGACCGAGGGATGGTACTTGCAGTGGAACTCGTAGCTGCCCGCGGCCGGCGCGGTGAACGTCGCCTTGCCGTCCTCGCCGCCCTCGATGTCCTGGCTGGCGTTGGCCTGCTTGAAGGTGAAGTTGTGCTCGATGCCGTCCTTGTTGGTCACCTCGACGGTCACCTGGGCGCCGGACTGCATCTCCAGGGTGGCCTTGTCGAACTTCGTGTTCTGCGCCGTGAGCTGGATCTCGTTGTCGCCGCCGCCGCCCCCACCGCCGCCGCCGGCCGCGGTGGTGGCGGACGCGTTGCCGCCGCCACCGTTGTCCTTGGAGCCGCTCGAGCAGCCGGCGGCCACCAGGGCGACCACGCCCAGGACCACTCCCGCCAGGGCAAGCCGACCCTGTACGCGCATTGTGCCTCCCCGTCGTGGGCCGCGGGGTCGCGGCCGTCCGGGAGGAAAACCAGGCCGGCTCGCCTACGATTCCCCGTACAGGCGCTCGGCGATCCGCTCCAGGGTCTGCCGGTCGGCGCTGCCGATGAGGCACCACACCACCCCGTCGTCAGACCGCCACCAGGCGCTGCCGGTCCCGCCCCAGGTGACCGTCTCGACGTCCTGGCCGGTCTCGGCGGCCGCGCCGATGGTCCGCGGCAGCTGGCCCCGCCAGCGGATCAGCGCCACCCGCCGGCCGCTGTCGCTGCGGTACTCGGCCACCGCGGCCAGGTGGCCGGCGAGGTCCCGCGCGCCCCAGCCGTGCGGGTGCAGGCCGAAGGCGGACAGGTCGGGGGTGCGGGCGGCCGGCCCGAGCACCGCGTTCAGGCGGCTGGCGACCTGGCCGGTCGGGGCGGCCCAGCGGATCCTCGCCTCCGACCGGTAGGCGGTCCAGGCGGCCGCCAGCGGGCTGGAGCGGGCCGGGGCGGGAACCAGCAGCAGGGCGGCGGCGATCACCGCGGCGGCCAGCCCGGTAGCCGAGCCGAACGCCAGCCAGTGCCGGCGCCTGCCGCCCGCCCGCCGCTGGGCCGCCTCGGCCCGCAGGGCGGCCCGGACCTGGTTCCGCAGCGCCCTGGGGGCCGGCACCGCCGAGCTGCGCAGCAGGGCGGTGAGCTGGCGGTCCAGCAGGACCGCCGAGGCGCACGCGGAGCAGTGGCCGACGTGCTCGCGGGCCGCCTCGGCCTCGCCGGCCTCCAGCTCGCCGAGGCTGAAGGCGGTCAGCCGGGACCGGAAGTCCTCACAGGTCATCGGCTTGGACCCTTCTCAGCTCGGGCAGCAGCATCGCCTGCAGCCGCCGCCTGGCCCGGTGCAGCCGCGACAGGATGGTGCCGCGCGGCACGCTCAGCACCGTGGCCGCCTCGGCGCAGCTCAGGCCGTGGATGTCGACCAGGGTCACGGCCATCCGGAAGTCCTCGGGCAGCCGCCCGATGGCCCGCCGGACCGCCTGGCGGTCCAGCTCGCGCAGGGTCTGCTCCTCCGGGCCGGGCTCCTCGGTGGCCAGCTCGGCGGCGGGGTCGGCCTCGCCCTCGTCCAGCCACACCAGCGGCATCCGCCGCCCGCGCCGGTACTGGGTGCAGAACAGGTTGTACTGGATGCGCAGCAGCCAGGCGCGGCAGTTGGTCCCGGACTCGAACGAGCCGAACGCGCGGAACGCCCGCAGGTAGGTCTCCTGGGTCAGGTCCTGTGCGGTGGCCGGGTCGTTGGCGAGCCGCAGGGCGGCGTCGTAGAGCGCGTTCATGTGCGGGACGGCGGTTGCCTCGAAGCTCGCCAGGTCCACCTTCCCGGACCCCTTCCGTTTCGAGCTACCGAGGACGCGCCACTCCTGAACCTAGGAACGCCGCCCCGCCTGCTCCGATTCCCCGGCCGGCTCCGCGCCTACGACGCCGCCGCGGGCGAGGGCTGCTCGCCGGCCGGCAGCCGCCGCCGGCGGCGGTGGCGCGTGCCCTCCCGCCGGCGCCGCTGCCCGTCCTCCGGCGCCGCCGGCTCGGCGGGCTTGGCGGGCTTGGCCGGCCGGGCGGCCGCCCTGGCCGACGCCGCCTCCTCGGCGCTGGGCAGGCCGAACAGCTCCACCAGCAGCGGGCTGGTCGAGTAGATCTCGTGCATCGGCTCGTCGGCGAGGTCCAGGTGGCGCCGGATCAGCTCGGCGGTGGCCTCCTCGTTCCAGGCGACGAAGGTGATCGCCACGCCGGCGGCGCCGGCCCGGCCGGTGCGGCCGATGCGGTGGACGTAGGCGCGGTCGTCCTCGGGCGTGTCGTAGTTGAGCACGTGGGACAGGCCGGCGATGTCCAGGCCGCGCGCTGCCACGTCGGTGCAGACCAGCACGTCGAGCTTGCCCTTGCGGAACGAGCGCATGACCCGCTCGCGCACCACCTGCGGCATGTCGCCGTGCAGGGCGCCCGCCCGGTAGCCCTCGTCGACCAGGCCCTTGATGGTCCGCTCCACGCCCCGCTTGGTGCGCCGGAACACGGCGACCCGGTCGCGGCTGGGGGCGTCCAGGATGCGGCAGAGGACCTGGAAGCGGTCGAGCGGGTGGACCTTGAAGAAGTACTGCTTGGTGGCTGGCACGGTGGCCTGCTCGGTCTCCGGCTCGGCGTGGATGAAGGTGGGCCGCTTGGCGTAGCGGCGTGCCAGCGCCACCACCGCCTTGGGCATGGTGGCCGAGAACAACATGGTCTGCCGGTGGTCGGGGGTGGCCTTGATGAGCTGCTCCACGTCGGGCAGGAAGCCCAGGTCGAGCATCTCGTCGGCCTCGTCGAGCACCAGGATGCGCAGGCCGCCCAGGTCCATGGTGCGCTGGCGCAGGTGGTCGAGCAGGCGCCCGGGGGTGCCGACCACCACCTGGGCGCCCTCGTTCAGGGCGACGATCTGCGGGCCGATCGGGCGGCCGCCGACGATCGCGGTCGCCCGCACGCCGGCGTCGCGGCCGGCCGTCTCGATGTCGCCGGCGACCTGCAGGCACAGCTCGCGGGTGGGGACCACCACCAGCGCCTGCACGCTGGGGTCCCCGGGGTCGACCTCCTGCACGATCGGGATGCCGAAGGCGAGCGTCTTGCCGGTGCCGGTGCGGGCCTGGCCGATCAGGTCGACGCCGGCCAGGGCCAGCGGCAGGCACAGCGTCTGGATCGGGAAGGGGTGCTCGATGCCCACCCTGGCCAGCGAGGTCAGGGTGGTGGGGGTGACGCCGAGGTCCGCGAAGCTTCGTTCGGGAATGGTGGTTGGTCCGGATTTCTGGGGTGTCAATCGACCTCCTGGTCGTGATCTCAAGCTCTCAATCGGCCATGGTACCGGCTCGCCGGGCTCGCCTTCAGGCAAAGGCGCCCTGCGGTAGGCTTCGCGACGGTCGCGAGCCGTCGAGGAGGTCGCAGCGGTGCCCAGCCCGGACGAGGTCTACGAGTCCCTCCGCCAGGCCCACGCCCGGGCCGACGCCGAGGCCGCCGCCGCGCTGTACGCCGAGGACGCGGTGTACTACGAGCCCGACGACGTCCCCCACCGGGGCCGCGACGACATCCGCACCCACCTGGCCTCCTACTTCGCGGTCCGCGGGCCGGTCGAGCTGACCGTCAAGCGCCGGGTGGTCGCCGACCGGGCGGTGCTGGCCGAGTGGACCAGCGCGTTCACCGAGGGCGGCCGCCGCTCCTCAGGGGTCCCGGGCGTCTCGGTGGTCGAGGTGGGCCAGGACGGCATCACCTACCACCGCGACTACGCCTGAGGAACAGCGTCAGATGCGGCTGAAGCCGACCCGTTTGTCGGCGTTCTCCTCACCGACCTCGACGTAGGCGAGCTTGTCCACGGGCACGCCGACCCGCCGGCCCTTCACGTCGACCAGCCACAGCACCTTGGCCTTGCCGGCGACCGCCTCGTCGACCGCGGCGGCGATCTCGTCCGCCGAGCGCTCGGTCTCGACCAGGAGCTCCTTGGGGCTGTAGGTGACGCCGAGCTTGACCTCCATGCTTCTCGTCCTCCTGGTCGTGCCGACGCTCCGGGAGGGGCGAGCGTAGCACCAGGGCTCCCGGCGGCCGCTCAAGCCCGCGGCCGGAGCGACCGAAGCTCTGCCAGGAGCCCAGGGCCCGATTCTCCGGGGCACCCGTCCCGGGTTCCCCGGACCCTCGACCCTCCGGGGCACCCGTGCCGGGTTCCTCGGACCCCTCCAGGAAGCGAGGCCGATCCCCACCGTGCTGCTCACCGGACCGTTCGGCGGCCTGACCGAGGACGTGCGCGAGTTCCTCTGGTGCCTGGCCGGCCAGGAGCTGCCCCTGACCGGCTGGGGCGAGCTGGACCCGTCCGGGCTGCGCCTGGTCCGCGAGTGGCTCCCCGGCGGGCTGGCGCTCGGCGACGGCCCGGAGGGGATGCTGCTGGCGCGGCGGCGCACCAGCCTGCTGCGCGCCCTGTGCGACGCCGGCAGCCTGGTGGAGGCGACCGACGGCCAGCTGCGGCTGACCGCGCTCGGCTGGGAGTTCCTGGGGTTGCCGCCGGCGGCGCAGCTCGGCTTCGTGTTCGCCGCCTGGTGGGAGGGCGTCGACTGGGGCCGCTGGGCGCCGCGCGCGGAGCTGGGGCGGCTGTTGTGGTACGAGCGTGACGTGCTGGTCCACGAGCTGGCGGCGGCGCCGGCCGGCCGGGTGGTGCTGGCCGGGTTCGCCCGCCGGCTGCGGCGGCTGGTCGGGCACCGCTGGCCTGGGCCGGTGGCCACGGCGTCCGTCGCCGACTGGGAGCGCGCCCTATGGGCGACCGCCCTGGCGCCGCTGGCGATGCTCGGGGCGGTCGACGCGCCGGCCCCGGGCGAGCTGCCGATCCCGCCCTGGTTCGAGCTGACCGACGCCGCGCCCGCGCTGCTGGCCGCCGCCGCGGCCATGAGCGGCGAGGTGACCCTCCCAGGCGCTTCCGCGAACTGACCCTGGGGATACGGCGCCCCGGCTGTCGCACCCTGTTGGTAGCGTCCCGGCCAAACCGGACCGAGCACCGGAGGGCGTCGTGGGCTGGGAGGCGTTGGCGGTCGCGCTGCTGGCCGGGCTGCTGGCCGGCGTGGTGGCGGCCCGCTGGTCCCGGCCGGGGGAGGGGGGCTCCGGGGTGGATCGGCGGCTGGCCGGCATCTCCGACAGCCTCGACCGGCGCCTCGCCGACCTCGACCGGCGCCTGTACCTCGGCCTGGACACCGTGCAGCACGCCCAGTCCCGCGCGGCCGACTCGGCCGCCGAGGTGCGCGAGCGGGTCGCCGCGGTCGCCGGCGTGGCCCAGCAGGTCCTCGACCACGCGCGCGATCTGTCCCGGCTGGAGGACCTGCTGCGCCCGCCGCAGGCCAGGGGCGCCCTCGGCGAGCTGCTGCTGGAGCAGGTGCTGGCCCAGGGTCTCCCCACCGCCGCCTACCGCACCCAGTACGCCTTCCGCTCCGGCGCCCGCGCCGACGCGGTGCTGGTGCTGCGCGAGGCGATGGTCGCCATCGACGCCAAGTTCCCGCTGGACGCGTTCGCCCGCATGTGCGCGGTGCCCGAG
The DNA here is from genome assembly GCA_035640005.1 of Actinomycetes bacterium. Classification (GTDB taxonomy): domain Bacteria; phylum Actinomycetota; class CALGFH01; order CALGFH01; family CALGFH01; genus DASQWY01. The sequence goes on along the minus strand of DASQWY010000538.1, from coordinate 2,336 downwards.
GGCGACCCCGCCCGCGCCCTGCACCGCCGGGCGTTCCTGCGCGACGCCCGCCGGCACGTGGACGACATCGCCGACAAGTACATCCACCCCGACGAGGGCACCTTCGACTTCGCCCTGTGCTACCTGCCCTCGGAGGCCGTCTACTACGAGCTGCTCCGCGACCAGGGGACGTCCGGCTCCTGCTGGCGCCACGCGGTCGGCCGCCGCGTGTTCCCGGTGTCGCCGACCACCCTGTACGCCTACCTGGTCTCGATCGGCCTGGGCCTGCGCGGGCTCCAGGTGGAGGAGAACGCCGCCAGGGTGCTGGCGGCGCTGAGCGCGCTCCAGGGGGAGCTGGACGGCTTCCGGCGGGACTTCGAGCGGGTCGGCCGCCACCTCGGCAACGCGCACGCCCGCTGGGAGGACGCGGCCCGCCGGCTCGACCGCTTCGACGGCCGGCTGGGCGACGCGGCCGGCCGGGCGGGGGCGCTGGACCGCGACGCCCGCGCCGCCGCCCTGGAGGATGAGGCCGGCGCCGCCGGCGACCTCGACCCGGGCGAGGACCCGCCGCCCGGCGAGGCTCGGGTGGTGCCGTTCTGAGCTGCCGCCGCGCTACGGGAAGCGGCTGAACCAGGCCAAGGCCAGGGCGGAGCCGGCCACCACCAGCAGCAGGCCGGCGGCGGCGAACACGACCGTGACCTCCTGCCGCTGCTTGACGAAGCCGATCCTGGAGCCGAGCTCGTGGTAGATGCCCTTGAGGTCGCGGCTGTTGGGGGCGGCGAAGAAGCGCGCGCCGGTGGTCTCGGCGATGCGGCGCAGGGTGGCCTTGTCCGGCGGGACCGGCACGCGCCGCAGCTGGCCGGTCTCGTCCGGCACGTCGACCATGCCCTCCTCGGTCCCCAGCGCGATGGTGAACACCGGCACCCCCAGCGCCTTGGCGTCGGCGGCCGCGTCCAGCGGCTGCGTGTGGCCCTGGGTGTTGGCGCCGTCCGACAGCAGCAGCACCACCAGCGGCGGCTCCTTGCCGGTCAGCTTCGGCAGGGTGGTCGACGGCGGGGTCGCCCTGCCGCCCGGCGCCGCCGTGGTCGGCGGCGCCGCCGGCCGCCTGACCTCCAGGGCCCGTTCGATGCCGTCGCCCATGGCGGTGGCCCCCTCGGCGTGCAGCGAGCCGACCGAGTCCAGCACCGCGGCCCGGTCGGTGGTGGGCCGGGTGAGGGTCTGGGCGGTGGAGGAGAACGACACGATCCCCACGCGGAACTTGGTGGGGAGCTGGTCGATGAAGGTGGACGCGGCCTGCTGGGCGGCGACCAGGCGGGTCGGCTGCACGTCGGTGGCGTTCATCGACCCGGAGACGTCCATGACCAGCACCACGGTCGCCTGCTCCTTGGGCACCAGGGTGACCGCCTGCGGGCGGGCCAGGCTGGTCAGCAAGGCCGCCAGCGCCAGCAGGTACAGCGCCGGCGGCAGGTGGCGGCGCCAGCCTGGCGAGCGGCTGACGACGTTGGCGAGCAGGTCCAGGTTGGTGTAGCGGGCCGCGAAGCGGGCGCGGCGCCGCTGGGCGAGCAGGTAGGCGAGCAGGGCCAGGGGGACGAGCAGCAGCGCCCACAGCATCCCGGGCCACTGCACGCTCATCGCGCGCGGCCCCGCTGTTGCAGCGGATTGGCGACCATGGCCGTGTGCCTGGCCGGCGGGCCGATGCCGCCTGGGGCGCCGGCCGGTCCGGTGCTCCGGTGGCGGAGGAACCCCGCCAGGCTCCGCAGCCAGTCGCCCGCCGTCCACAGCACCACGTGGTCGGCGCCGGTGGCGCGCAGCGCGGCGGCCAGCTCGTCCCGCTCGGCGGTGGCGGCCGCGGCGAAGCGCTCGCGGAGCCGGCGTGAGTGGGTGTCGACCCGCAGCTGCCGGCCGGTCTCGGGGTCGACCAGCCACAGCTCGCCGACGTCGGGCAGCTCCTGCTCGCGCTGGTCGCGGATCTCGACCGCGACCAGGTCGTGGCGGCCGGCGACGTCCAGCATCGGCACCCGCCAATCGCGCGGGCCGCGGAAGTCGCTGGCCACGATCACCAGCGAGCGGCTGGAGGCCAGCCTGGCGGTGCGGGAGAGGGCTTCGCCGAGCGAGGTGGCCCCGCCGCCCTCCATCTGCGGCTCGCGTCGCAGGGTGGCGAGCAGGCCGAGCAGCCCGACCCGGCCCTGCCGTGGCGGGATCGAGCGGGGCTCGGCGTCGCCGAAGGTGACGACCCCGAGCCGGTTGCCGCGGCGGGTGGCGATGTGCCCGATGGCCAGCGCGACCCCCTCGGCCACGTCCGCTTTGCGCCGCTCGGCGGTGCCGAAGCTCATCGACGCGGAGGTGTCGAGCACCAG
>DASQWY010000537.1:0-5098 GCA_035640005.1 Actinomycetes bacterium | reverse complement strand
GCGCCTGGTACTGGCCGATCCAGTGGATGTTGGTGAACAGCTGGAACAGCGGGGTCAGCAGGGCGACCCCGGGGAACATCGAGGCGCCGAGCACCACGCCGAGCACCACGAACTTGCCGCGGAAGTCCAGCCGGGCCAGCGCGTAGGCGGCGAACACGCCCACCATCACCGCCAGGAACGTGGTGCAGATCCCGATGATCACGCTGTTGATCAGCGCGCGGCCGAAGTGGTTGCCGAGGCTGGTGTCGAAGGCCGTGCGGAAGTTGTCCAGCGTGACGTGGGTCGGCCACGGGGTGGTGTCGTAGGTGAAGCCGACATCGCGGAACGCCGTGACGACCATCCAGTAGAACGGCGCCAGGCAGAAGATGACGATGAGGGCGATGCCCACGTAGCTGCGCACGACCGCCCAGTTGAAGCCCGTGCGTCGCCGCGCCCGCACCCGCGTCCCGGTGGTGGCCCGTCCGGCGGCGTCGACCGAGGTTGTCGAGGCCATGTCAGCGCGCCCCCTTCTGCTGCCGCTGCTGGGTCTGGACCACGTTGGCCCCCAGCACCTTCACGAAGATGAACGCGACCAGGAAGATGAACAGGAAGGTGATGGTCGACAGCGCGGCCGCGCTGTTGTAGCCCTGCCGGATCTGGTCGACGACCAGGATCGACAGCGTGGTGGTGGCGTGGCCGGTGCCGCCGCCGCCCTGGGTGAGGATCGCCGGCAGGTCGTAGATGCGCAGCACGTCGAGGGTCCGGAACAGGATCGCCACCATCAGCGCCGGCCTCACCAGCGGCAGCGTCACGCGGGTGAACCGCTGCCAGGCGTTGGCGCCGTCGACCTTGGCCGCCTCGTAGACCTCCTGCGGGATCAGCTGGAGGCCGGCGAGGATCAGCAGGGCGATGAACGGCGTGGTCTTCCAGACGTCGGCGATGACGATCGCGAAGCGGGACGCCCACTTGTCGCCGGTCCACAGGATGTGGGTGTGGAACAGGCTGTTGGCGATGCCGGTGAACGCGAAGATGAACAGCCACAGCTTGGCGGTCACGGCGGTCGGGATCGACCAGGGCACCAGCACGCTCGCCCGCAGCAGCCCGCGGCCCCTGAACGCGCGGTTCATGATGGTCGCGAACCACATGCCGAGGAGGACCTCGATGACCACCGTGGCGGCCGTGAAGAACACGGTCACCGACAGGGCGGGCCAGAACAACGCGCCGAGCGAGCCCGGCGGGCACTTGACGGTGCCGCCACCGGTGCTGTTGCACTGCTGGAACAGCCAGTGGGTGTAGTTCTTCACGCCGGCGAAGCCGCCGCTGACGAACAGGCCAGTCGCCGGGTCCAGGCCGGGGTCCTTCTGGAAGGACATGAAGATCGCCCGCACGACCGGGTAGAGGATCACGATCGCCAGCAGGATGATCGTCGGGGTGACCAGGTACGCGCCGAGCCGGTTCCGCTCGGCGGCGAGCTCGGGACGCCCCCTCCTTCCGGGGGGCGCCGTGACCTGCTCGGGCGCGGCGTCGCGGGTGCCGGCCTCAGGCGGCGTAGCGGACATCTTGCCTCCGAAAGGTGCGACGCAGGGGCACGGTGCGGGCGGATCGGATGGTGCCGGTGGGGCCGGCGGGATGCTGCCCGCCGGCCCCACCGATCGGCTCAGCCTCCGGCGGCCTTGATCGCGTTCTCCATGTCGGTCAAGGCCTGCTGTACGGGTTTGTCACCCTTGATCGCGGCGTAGGAGTTGTCCTCGATCGCCCTGGTCACGGCCGGGTAGAACGGGCTGACGGGGCGCGGGACGGCGTTCTGGACCGACTGCTTCAGGGTCGGCAGGTAGGGCAGCTTCTTGATCAGCGCCGGGTCGTCGTACAGCTTCGTCAGCACCGGCGCCAGCGAGCCTTGCAGCGCGAAGTAGCGCCCGGTGTCCTCGCTGGTCCAGAACTTGATGAAGTCGAAGGCGGTCGCCTTGTGCCCGGAGTAGGCGCTGATGGCGGCGTCGTGGCCGCCCAGGGTGGAGGCACCCGGCTTGCCGTTGTCGCCCGGCAGCGGCGCGACGCCGAACTTGCCCTTCACCTTGGAGCTGCCGTCGGTGCTGGCCAGGCTGTACACGTACGGCCAGTTGCGCAGGAACAGCAGCTTGCCGGCCTCGAACGACTGGCGGCTGGGCTCCTCGGTGTAGGTGATCGCCTGCTTGGGGATGTTGCCGCTCTTGTAGGCGTCGGCCAGCCGACCCAGGCCCTTCGCCGCCTCGGGAGAGTTGACCGTGGGGGTCTTGCCGTCGTCGCCGACCACCTTGCCGCCGTCGGTGTTGATCGCCTCGGTCGCGTTACATGTCAGGCCCTCGTACTTCGAGAACTGCCCGGCGTAGCAGTCCATGTTGTTCTTCTTGGCGATCGAGCACATCCCCATCATCTCGTCCCAGGTCTTGGGCGGCGTGGGGACCAGGTCCTTGCGGTAGAAGAGCAGGCCGCCGTCGCTGGCGTACGGCAGGGCGTAGAGGGTGTTGTTATAGGTGGCGGTCTTGAGCGGCGCGGGGAAGAAGGCGGAGGTGTCGACCTGGAACTGGTCCTTGAGCGGTTGCAGCCAGCCCTTGGCCGCGAACTCCGCCGTCCAGATCACGTCCACGCTGACGACGTCGTAGTTGGCGTCCTTGGACTGGAAGTGCTGCACCAGGTCGTCGTGCTGCTGGTCGGCCTGGTCGGACTGCTCCTTGAAGGTCACCTTCTGGTCGGGGTGGGCGGCGTTCCACTTGGCGATCGTCGGGCGGTTGACGTTGTTGTTGTCCTTGCCCGCGACGTAGGTGATCGGCCCCCGCGACGTGAGGTTCGCGTTGTTGGCGCCACCGCCACCACCACCGCCACCACCGCAGGCGGCCAGGAGGAGCGCGCCGACCGCAAGCACCGCCACCACGGCCGCTCGCCCGTTCCGACTGATCACGGTCACTCCTTCCGTGCGTCTGCCCGGCGTCAAGGCCGCCAGGAGCCCCACCAAACTCCGTTGACGCGGCATGAACCTCCCTTTCTCGGTCGCTGCCAACATGGCAGACCGACGGCGCCGCCAAGGTCTCAGCTGCGCGCCCTGGCCGGTGTGGCCGAACGTACCCCCGGCGCGCGGTTGCCACACCACGGCCCGGCCACACAACCCTGGATTCTGCCCTTTCTCGCAGCGTTTGAGAAGCCAAGCTCGCAGGCAGGCCTAGCTGCCGGTGCGTCCCGGGCGGCGGCCGCGAACCTCGGGACGGCTGTCCGGTTCGTACTCGAACGCCGCCTCCCCCACCCACACCTCGTCGCCGGCGGCCGCGCCGGCGCCGGCCAGCAGCTCGTCGACGCCCGCCCGGCGCAGCCGTCGCTGCAGGTAGGCGACTGCCTCGGGGTTGTCGAGGTCGGTCATGGCCACCCAGCGAGCTGGGCGGTCGCCGAGCACCCGCCAGCCGCCGTGCTCGCGGACCACCTGGATCGGCGCCTCCGGCTCGGCGGCCGCCGGGGCCGGCGGCTCGGGCCCTGCCCCTTCCCCCTCCGGCCGGACGCGGGCGCGCACGACCGCCTCGCCGACGGCGTACAGCAGGGCCGGCACGCCCTCGCCGGTGGCGGCGGAGATGCCGAAGCACCCCAGGCCGCGGCGGGCGGCGGCCGCCTCGGCCTCGGCCAGCCGGGCGCGGGCGTCGGGCAGGTCGAGCTTGTTGGCCGCCACCAGCGCCGGGCGGGCGGCCAGGTCGGGGTCGAAGGCGCGCAGCTCGGCGTCGAGCGCGGCCAGGTCGGCCTCGGGGCCGCGGCCCGGGTCGGCGGCGGCCAGGTCCAGCACGTGGACCAGCACGGCCGAGCGGGCCAGGTGGCGCAGGAAGCGGTGGCCGAGGCCCTTGCCGGCGGCCGCGCCCGGGATCAGGCCGGGCACGTCGGCCAGCACGAAGTCGTGGTCGCCGGCGCGCACCACCCCCAGCACCGGCTCCAGGGTGGTGAACGGGTAGTCGGCGACCTTGGGCCGGGCGGCCGAGGAGCGGGCGACCAGGCTCGACTTGCCCGCGTTCGGGAAGCCGACCAGGCCGGCGTCGGCCAGCAGGCGCAGCTCCAGCAGCAGCCGGCGGGTGCGGCCCGGCTCGCCGCGCTCGTGGAAGTGGGCGACCCGCCGGCCGGGCCCCGACAGGGCGGCGTTGCCGCGGCCGCCGCGGCCGCCGCGGGCGGCGACGAAGCGGACGCCGGGGCGGTCGAGGTCGGCCAGCAGCTCGCCGGCCTGGTCGCGGACGAGCGTGCCGGGCGGGACGGGCAGCAGCCGGTCCTGCCCGGCGGCGCCGCTGCGGTTGTTGCCCTGCCCGTGGCCGCCGCGGCCGGCCCGCTGGTGCGGGTGGAAGTGGTACTCGACCAGGGTGCCGACGGCGGGCTCGGCGACCAGCACGACGTCGCCGCCGCGGCCGCCGTCGCCGCCGTCGGGGCCGCCGCGCGGCCGGTACTTCTCGCGGTGGAAGGAGGTGACCCCGTCGCCGCCGCGGCCGGCGCTCACCTCGATGGAGGTCTCGTCGACGAACACCCGGGCCGCCCGGGCCGGCCCGGGCCGGCTAGCCCGCCGGCTCGATGCTGGCCAGCTTGCGGCCGCGCACCACGTGGTAGACGACCCGGCCGTCGACCCTGGCGAACAGGGTGTCGTCGCCGCCGCGGCCGACGCCGAGGCCGGGGTGGATGCGGGTGCCCCGCTGCCGCACGAGGATCGTGCCGGCGGTCACCACCTGGCCGCCGTAGCGCTTGACCCCCAGCCGCTTGGCGGCCGAGTCGCGGCCGTTGCGGCTGGAGGAGGCGCCCTTCTTGTGGGCCATGCTAGCTCTCCTCGGTGTCCTTCTTGGCGCCGCGAGCGCCGGCCCTGCTCCGCTTGGCCGGCAGGTCGATCCGCTCGACCTTGAGCCGGGTCAGCGACTGGCGGTGGCCCAGGTGGCGCTTCTGGCGGGTCTTGTTCTTGTAGGTGAAGACCCGCAGCTTGCGGCCGCGGTGGTGATCGACGACGCTGGCGGTGACGGTGGCCTTGGCCAGGTCCCCCGACCCCGAGGTGACGTTGCCGTCGTCGTCCACCAGCAGCAGCGGCCGCAGCTGGAGGCTGTCGCCGCCGTCGGTGGCGAGGCGCTCGACGTCGATGACG
>DASQWY010000536.1:0-2871 GCA_035640005.1 Actinomycetes bacterium | reverse complement strand
GGGGATCCGCTCCCGCCCGCCGCACGTCAACCTGGTCGCCACCGGGCGGGACGCGCCGGCCGCGCTGGTCGAGGTGGCCGACACCGTCACCGAGATGGTCAAGGTCCGCCACGCCTACGACAGCGGCGTGCTCGCCCACCGCGGGATCGACTTCTGATGGCGCTCACCCTGCTGCTCGGCGGCGCCCGCAGCGGCAAGTCCGCCCTGGCCGTCCGGCTCGCGCGGGGCTGGGCCGGGCCGGTGGCGCTGGTGGCGACCCTGCAGCCGCGCGACCAGGAGACCGCCGAGCGGATCGAGCGGCACCGCGCCGAGCGGCCGCCCGGCTGGGCGACCGTGGAGGCGCCGTCCGAGCTGGAGGCGGCGCTCGCCGGCCAGGCGGGTGGCGCGTTCGTGATCGTCGACTGCCTGACCCTGTGGGTCGCCAACCTGGTCGAGCAGGGCCTGACCGACGAGCGGGTGGCGGCCCGGGCCGCCGAGGCGGCCAAGCTGGCGGCGGCCCGGCCGGGCCCGACGGTGGCGGTCAGCAACGAGGTCGGCTCGGGCATCGTGCCGGTCAACCCGCTCGCCCGCCGCTACCGCGACCTGCTCGGCCGGGTCAACGCCACCTGGGCGGCGGCCGCCGCCAACGCCGTGCTGCTGGTCGCCGGCCGCGCCCTGCCCCTGCTCGACGCCGAGGCCCTGGCGGGCCTGGTCGCCCCTGGCGCGGAGCCGCCCGCGTAGGATCCGCCCGTGGTGCGCACCGTCCCAGCCGGCCTGACCGCCGCCCAGGTCGCCGAGCGGGTCGCCAGGGGGCAGGTCAACGACGTGCCCGCCGCTCCGGCGCGCACCCTCGGCCAGATCGTCCGGGCCAACGTGCTGACCCGCTTCAACTTCCTGCTCGGCTCGCTGCTGGCGGTGATCCTGGTGGTCGGGCCGCCGCAGGACGCGTTGTTCGGGCTGGTGCTGGTGGCCAACACCCTGGTCGGCATCGTCCAGGAGGTTCGCGCCAAGCGAACCCTGGAGCGGCTGGCGGTGCTCAGCGCCCCGGCCGCCCGGGTGCTGCGGGACGGCGCGGTCCGCGAGGTCCGCCTCGGCGAGGTGGTGTTGGACGACCTGCTCCGGGCGGGGCCTGGGGAGCAGGTGGTGGTCGACGGCGAGGTGCTGGAGGCCGCCGGGGCGGAGGTGGACGAGTCGCTGCTCACCGGCGAGTCCGAGCCGGTCGGCAAGCGGCCGGGCGACCAGCTGCTGTCGGGCAGCTTCGTGGTGGCCGGCGCGGTCACCTACCGGGCCGCCCGGGTCGGCCGCGACGCCTACGCCGCCAGGCTGGCCGAGGAGGGCCGCCGCTTCACGCTGGCCCGCTCGGAGCTGCGCGCCGGGGTGGACCAGATCCTCAGGCTGGTCACCTGGCTGCTGCTCCCGGCCGCGGCCTTGCTGCTGGCCAGCCAGCTGCGCGCGGAGGGGCCGCGGGCCGCGCTGCGCGGGGCGGTGGCCGGCACGGTGGCGATGGTGCCCGAGGGGCTGGTGCTGCTGGTCACCGTCGCGTTCGCGGTGGGGGTCGTGCGGCTCGGCCGCCGCCGCGTGCTGGTGCAGGAGCTGCCGGCCGTGGAGATCCTCGCCCGGGTCGACGTGCTCTGCTTCGATAAGACCGGCACCATCACCGCCGGCGGGCTGGCCGTCACCGAGCTGCTGCGGCTGCGCGCCGGCGCGCACGCGGAGGCGGCGCTGGGGGCGCTGGCCGCCGCCGACCTGGCGCCCAACGCGACCCTGCGGGCGCTCGCCGCCGCCTGGCCGGCGCCGCCCGGCTGGACGCCCGCCGCGGCGGTGCCGTTCTCGTCGGCGCGCAAGTGGAGCGCCGCCACCTTCGACGGGCGCGGCACCTGGGTGCTCGGCGCCCCCGAGCTGCTGCTGGCCGGCGACGACGGCGCCAGCGTGCTGCGCCTGGCCGAGCGGCAGGCCGTGGAGGGCCGCAGGGTGGTGCTGCTGGCCGCGGCGAGCGGCCCGGTCGCCGCCGACGGGCCGCTGCCGGCGCTCGACCCGGCCGCCCTGGTGGTCCTGGCTGAACGGGTCCGCGACGACGCCGCTCCGGCGGTCGCCTGGTTCACCGAGCAGGGCGTCGGCGCCAAGGTCGTCTCCGGCGACCACCCGCGGACGGTGGCGGCCGTCGCCGGCCGGGTGGGCGTCCCCGGAGCGGACGCGCCGGTCGACGCGCGCACGCTGCCGCGGGATCACTCCGAGCTGGCCGCGGCCGTGGAGGGCGGCTCGGTGTTCGGCCGGGTCGTGCCAGAGCAGAAGCGGACCATGGTGCGCGCCCTGCGCGAGCGTGGGCACGTGGTGGCGATGACCGGCGACGGCGTCAACGACGTGCTCGCCCTGAAAGAGGCCGACCTCGGCGTCGCCATGGGCACCGGCACCGCCGCCGCGCGGGCGGTCGCGCAGGTGGTGCTGCTGGACGGCCGCTTCGCCGCCCTGCCCGCGGTGGTCGCCGAGGGCCGCAGGGTGCTGGCCAACATCGAGCGGGTCGCCAAGCTGTTCGTGACCAAGACCGTGTACGCGCTGCTGCTGGCGCTGGCGGTCGGCATCGCCGGGCTGCCGTTCCCGTTCCTACCCCGCCACCTGACCCTGGTGGGCAGCCTCACCATCGGCATCCCCGCGTTCTTCCTGGCGCTGCAGCCGGGCGGTGGCCGCGCCAGGGCCGGGTTCGTCGGCCGGGTGCTGCGGGTGGCCGTCCCCGCCGGGACGGCGACCGCGGCCGCCACCTTCGCCGCCTACCTGCTGGCGCGCGACCTGGAGGGGGTGACCCTGGAGCAGGCCCGCACGGCCGCCACCCTCACCCTGGCCGGCGCCGGGCTGGTCGTGCTCGGCCTGGTCGCCCGGCCGCTGGACCGGCTGCGG
>DASQWY010000535.1:0-2333 GCA_035640005.1 Actinomycetes bacterium | reverse complement strand
AGCGGCGCTCGACGACCCCGCGGACGAAGGCGGCCTGCCCGGCGTGCTGGAGGTCGTCGGCGACCACGCTCACCAGCCGCACGCCCAGCGACACCGGCGGATCCCAGGACTCGTCGACGATCCGGTCCAGGTCGCCGTCGCCGAGCCCGGCCACGAAGCGGGTCGTCTGCTCGCAGACCGCGTCGTGGTAGCCGACCAGCAGCTCCCCCGACGCCCGGACGGCGGCGACCTCGGCGGCGCGGTGCCCGTAGCCGGTCGCCAGCGGGTGGAACGGCAGCCCGAACCGCTCCACCCAGCCGCCCGCGGTCCACACCTGCTCGGTCCCGGCGGCATCGGCGACGTGGTCGTGCTGCACGCGGGTCAGATGCCACACCAGCCAGGCGATCGAGTTCGCCCGGCTGTCGACCCGGAACCCGAGCTGCTCGGGCTCCAGGCCGTCGACCACCTGGTGGACGACCTCGCGGATCCTGCCGAACCCGTCGACCAGCAGGTCGGCGGCGGTCATTCCCACTCGATCGTCCCCGGCGGCTTGGAGGTGACGTCGTAGGCGACCCGGTTCACGCCGGCGACCTCGCCGACCAGCCGGGTGGAGATGCGCTCCAGCACCTCCCACGGCAGCCGGGCGAAGTCGGCGGTCATGGCGTCCTGGCTGGTCACGGCCCTGATCACCACCGGGTAGGCGTAGGTGCGGCCGTCGCCCATCACCCCCACGGTGCGCACCGCGGGCAGCACCGCGAACCACTGCCACAGCTCGCGGTCCAGGCCGGCCCGGCGGATCTCCTCCAGCACGATCGCGTCGGCCGCGCGCAGCACCGCCAGCCGCTCGGCGGTGACCTCACCGATGATCCGCACCGCCAGCCCGGGGCCGGGGAACGGCTGGCGCAGCACCACGTCCTCGGGCAGGCCCAGCTCGACGCCGACCCGGCGCACCTCGTCCTTGAACAGCAGCCGCAACGGCTCGACCAACTCCAGGTCCATCCGCTCCGGCAGGCCGCCGACGTTGTGGTGGGTCTTGATGGTGGCCGTGCGCCGGCCGCCGGACTCGACCACGTCCGGGTACAGGGTCCCCTGGACCAGGTAGCGGGCGTCGCCCCGGTCGCGGGCGACCTCCTCGAAGACGCGGATGAACTCGTTGCCGATCGCCTTGCGCTTGGCCTCCGGGTCGGTGACCCCCTCCAGCCGCTCCAGGAACCGGTCGGCCGCCTTGACGTGGACCAGGTTGACCTGGAAGTCGCGGCGGAAGGTCTCCTCCACCTGCTCGGCCTCGCCGGCCCGCAGCAGCCCGGTGTCGACGAACACGCAGGTCAGCCGGTCGCCGACCGCCCGGTGGACCAGCAGGGCCGCCACCGAGGAGTCGACCCCGCCCGACAGCGCGCACAGCACCTCGGCGTCGCCGACCCGGGCGCGGACCGCCGCCTCCTGCTCCTCGATGATCGACACGCTGGTCCAGTTGGGCCGGCAGCCGGCGGCCTCGTACAGGAAGTTCTTGAACAGGTCCAGGCCACGCTCGGTGTGGGCGACCTCCGGGTGGAACTGGACGCCGTACAGGCCGCGGGCGGTGTCCTCGAAGGCGGCGACCGGGGCGGCCTTGGTGCTGGCGACCACCCGGGCGCCGGGCGGCGCGGCGGTGACGGTGTCCCCGTGGCTCATCCACACGACCTGCTCGGCCGGGAAGCCGCGCAGCAGCACGCTGGCGCCAGGCTCGCTGCGCAGCCTGGTGCGCCCGTACTCACGCACCCCGGTCGGCTCCACCCGGCCGCCGAGCGCCCTGGCCATCGCCTGCTGGCCGTAGCACAGGCCCAGGACCGGCAGGCCGAGGTCGAGCAGGCGCGGGTCCAGCGCCGGCGCGCCCGGCTCGTACACCGACTTGGGCCCGCCGGACAGCACCAGCGCCCTGGCCCCGCTGGCGCGCACCTCGGCCGGGTCCAGGTCGCACGGCACCACCTCGGAGAACACGTGGCACTCGCGGATGCGGCGGGCGATGAGCTGCGCGTACTGGGCGCCGAAGTCCAGGACCAGCACGCTGTCGTGCCCGGCGGGAGTCCTCATGCGCGGAGCATAGCAGCCGTTTGCCCGCGCCCTGGGGGAGGCGTACGGTGATCGGGAGGGGCATCGAGGCCCCTGGTGCCAACGCCCGCACCGCACGCGAACGCGTGTGGTGCGTTTTGTTTCGAAGGGGGTCGGGTGGCCGAGCTGGACGAGGGTGGCGCGGGGGGCCGCCGCCGGGCGCCCGGCGCCGATCCGGAGGTCCGCTCGTTCGGCGACGAGCGGGTCTGCGCCGCCGACGGCTGCGAGACAAAGCTGTCGCGCTACAACCCCGACAGCTACTGCTC
>DASQWY010000534.1:0-14655 GCA_035640005.1 Actinomycetes bacterium | reverse complement strand
GGCGGGTCGTCATGGCGCTTGCCGTCGCACGAGCCTGGTCGCGACCTCGTGGACGCTGGTGCCCTGACGCGCGGCCGACCGGCGTAGCCACTCGACTGCGGCCTGGTCGGTGAGGCCGTGGCGTTCCATGACCATGCCGGTGGCCCGGTCGACGACCTGCCGCCGTCCCCGGCCGTTCGGCTCTCCGGCTGGCCCCGGACGGGCTTGCGCGCCCGCCTGCAGCTCGGCGAACCCGCGCTGGGTCATCTCGAAGACGGCCAGCGCCTCCACCAGGAACTCCGACGCCGCCCTGGCGATCCGCTCGAGCTCCTGGGAGGTCCGGTGCGTCTTGAGGACCTCCAGGAGCAGGCTGTGGTGGATGCCGGCGAGGTCCAGCACGCTCAGCCGCTGAGCGACTGCCCGGCGGCCCAGCTCATAGGCGGCCCTGAGCCCGGACTCTCCGCGCTCGGACAGGTACTGCAGGAAGGCCGGGGCGTAGTCGCGCCGGAGGCGCTCGTGCGGGTCCCTGGCTGCGGTCATGGCGTCGTCGGCTGGTGCCGACCGGCCTGCAGCCGCCGCAGGTACTCCAGGCCCTCTTCGAGGTCGAGCGTGGTGTGAACGCCGTCGAGGCCCGTCCCCAGCCGCACCATCGCGAGGGCGACCGCCGGCTGGATGCCGACGATGACCGTTTCCGCGCCCCGCAGGCGGGCCGCGTGCGCCAGGTCCCGCAGCGTCCGGGAGGCGAAGGAGTCCAGCACGTCGAGGGCGGCGACGTCGATGATGACCCCGTGGGCACGGTAGCTGCCGATCTGCTCCACGAGGTCCTTCTGAAACCGGACGATCTCGTCGTCGTCCAGCGCCTCGTGGATGGAGGCGATCAGGACACCGCCCTGCCGCAGGATCGAAACCAGCATCTGCTCGACCACCTGGTCAGCTAGGGCTGATGGTTGTCATTCGCGTCGGTCCTGATGACCTGGAACCCGAGCAGGCGCTCGGCCTCCTCGACCCCACCCTGGAGGTCGCCGACGGTGTTCATCTTGGCCAGGTCGACCCCGATCGTCACCAGGGTCTGGGCGATCTCTGGTGACAGGCCGGTGAGGATCACGCTGGCGCCCATCAGCCGTGAGGCGTCCACCGTCTGCACCAGGTGGTTGGCGACCGAGGCGTCGACGTCGGGCACGCCGGTGATGTCGATCACCACGACCTTGGCGCGCTTGCCGCGGATGGCGGCCAGGAGTTGCTCGGTGAGCTGGTCGGCCCGCTGTTCGTCCAGGATGCCGATGATGGGCAGGACAAGGATGCGCTCGCGTACCTGCAGGACCGGGGTGGACAGCTCGTGGAGGGCGTCCTGCTGCTGGCGGATGATCCGCTCGCGTTCCTGGACGAAGCTCACCGCGACGGTGTTGGCGATGCGGTTGGCGGCCGGCTCGTAGGCGTCCAGCACCCGGTTCAGCAGCTCGAAGTCCTTCTGGTATTTCTGGAACAGCGAGCGGGCCAGGACGTCGCGGAGCAGCAGGACGATGCCGACGACCTCGTAGGTCTCCACGCCCCTTGGGATGATCCGCTCCGACAGGTCACGGGCGTAGGCCTGCAGCGCCTCCACGCTTCCCGTCTCCAGCACCTCCACGTAGGTGTCGTACACCGACGTGGCCATGGAGAAGATCTCCTCCTCGGTCATGGCCGACAGCAGGTGGGCGTTCGTGATGCGGTTGGCCCACTGCTCGCGCAGCTCGGTGCGCCTGCCCCGCAGGTGGGTCACCAGCTCGGGAAGCAGCTCCTTGTCCTCCTCCCGGCGCTCCTGTACCACCGGAACCTCGTCGGTTGCCTTGGTCCCCATGCCCGCCTCCTTCGGTGCGCCCGTCACCGGTCGTCCCGTCGCCATTTGGTCATGACCACCGTGGTGCCCCTGCCCACCTCCGAGCTGATCTCGAACTCGTCCATCAGCCGGCGCGAACCCGGCAGTCCCAGGCCCATCCCCCCGTAGGCGCTGTAGCCGTCCCGGAGGGCGCGCTCGAGGTCCGGGATGCCCGGGCCGGAGTCCCGGGCGACCACCGTGACCCCCTGCCGGCCGTTCTCGCCCACCAGGCTGACCACGATCTCGCCGCGCTCGGCGAACATCACGATGTTGCGTGCGATCTCGGAGATGGCGGTGGCGATGATCGTCAGCTCCGTCGGCGGGAACTCGGCCCGTCTGGCCAGCTCACGGCCCTGCTTGCGGGCGGTGACCACGTCGGCGTCCGACCGGATGGGGATACGCACCTCGCCGGCCACCGTGGCCGCCCCCCTGCGGTCCAGCAGCTGCTCCCCGAGCCGGGCGCACCAGGCGCAAGTCAGCAGGTGACCGCCGGCATCCAGGTCCCGCTGGCGGCGCCGGTCACCGGCGGACAGGGCGAGCAGCACCGAGCGGCAGCGCGAGGTCGGTGGCTCGGATCGCTCCAAGGCGACCAGGTACTCCACCCGGAGCCGAGCTCGAGCCCGGCTGAGCTGGGCGGCGATGGCTCCGGGCGTCGAATCCCGGCTGGCCGCCAGCATCGTCGTGCCCTCGCCCTCCACCTCGTGCGCCAGCAGCGCCTCGCGCTCCTGCTGCGGCAGGCGCTCCAGCGCGGTGTTGATCGCCTGGGCCTCCTCGCGCCGCAGGGCCGCCTCCTCCGGAAGCGTCGGCTCGCTGCGGTCGACCAGCAGGTGGGCGTGCCGCCTGCCGCGGCTCTCGCTGGTGGCCAGGGAGGCGACCAGGTTGCGGGCGGTCACGACGGCGTACGGGGCAAGCGTGCGTGGCTCCAGGCGGCGGCGCGCCGCGATGACCCGCGTGAGCGCCTCCTGCACCAGGTCCTCCACCACATGCCAGTCGCGGACCCGGGCGGCGATCACCCTGCGGAGCAGCGGAGCCAGCTCGACGACGTCGCCGTGCTCCAACCGTCCGTCGTCGACCTGCCCATCGCTCAAGCCCGCCCCTCCTGGTGGCGCGGCAGCGACCAGCGTCGGGAGGCGCTGACCGCCGAGGGCCATGGCGCTTCGGCCGGGACCTCGACGGTTCTCAGGATCGGCGTCATGGATGGTCCCGCAACGAGTCAGTACCGGTAGCACGTCCGTCTCAGTCAGGACTGGACTCCCCGAACACGCCCTCCCGGAAACCAGCCCCCGACAACTGGCCACGCCACCCAGGTCGGGCCCCAGGATCGTGACTGCCGTGGGGGCGAGACGGTGGGGCGGCTCGCCTCCGTGTCCGCGAGCCGCCCTGCCGCCCGGTAGGGATTACCAACCGCCTCACTGACGGCCAGCTCGACCGGATCGGCCAGCCGCCGGAGCTTGCGCAACTAACGCCGCCTCGCCTCCAGCTCCTTGGGAGATCTCGTCCTGCCGCCAACCAGCTTCGCCTCCTCGGGCCGTGATGATCGCCGGCCACTTCCCTGGGTATTCCGTGTCGTGATGAACCCGAACGCCCCTCAATACCGGGTGCCCCAATAGCTGGTGCAACAGGCTGTCTTGCCAGCGTCCCATGCCCTTCGCGGTGGGAACACCACGGTCGTTCAGGTCGTGCGCGATTCGCGTCAGCGTCTCTCCGGCAATACGCGCGCGACCACTGGCGCGCTTCGCGCGCTTCACCCGATCAGACGTGTTGCCGGCTCCCGAGACGCGCCGACCAAGATCAGCTCAACCGACCCGCTCGGATCGTGGCGAGCAGTTCCAGATAACCGGGCCGGGCCTTGGTCGCGCAATTTGATGCGGACAAGTCAATATCCGAGAGGTAAAGGCTCTCGTCCCACGGCCAACTCTGCTGCTGGAAATACTCTTCTTCCTCTTTACGCTGGTTCGGGATAGAATCGCTCATCTTGTCAGCGATCGCTACCCGCTATCCTTCCCGCCCTGCCGGACTGACTCGCCATGACTAGCCCAGACGACCATATGCAGATACACATCATCGCCTCCTCCACGATGGTCCAGCATCGGATCAAGTGCATGATCTGCGGCCGGCCGGTGGACCACCGCGTCGTGTTCCTGACCAACGACGCCCGGGTGCTGCACGCCGGCTGCATCCCCGACCACGTCAAGGTCCCGGTCTCGGTGCTGCTGCAGGCGATCCGCCGGCTGGAGCGGATGGTCGAGCGCGCCCGCGCCGACGGGCGCTACGACCCGCTGGCTTGACGGATCCCGCCGGGGTCGGCGGCGGCGGGCGGTTTGGCGAGCTTCCGCGCGACGGCTAACCTTTGCCGGTTGCGTGACGAAGCAGGAGCAGTGATGCGCCTCCAGCACCCGGTCCGCCGCCCGGCCCCCGCTGCGCCCGCGGGGGGCGGGCCGGCGCGCCGTGGCGGCGTGGGGCTGGAGGTCGCGCTGGTCGGCGGCCTGGTCCTGGCCGCCCTGCTGGCGCGGCGGCCGTGGCGGCCGCAGCCGGCGTTCTGGATCGACGAGGCGTGGGTGGCGGACTCGTTGCGGGTGCCGCTCGGGCAGCTGCGCGGGCTGGCCGGCTCCACCCCGCTCGGCTGGCTGGCGCTGCTGCGCCTGGTGCCGCCGCTCGGCGGCAGCGAACGCTACCGGGTCGTCCCGCTGCTGTTCGCGCTGGCCGCGGTGGTGCCCGCCTACCTGCTGGGCCGCCGCGCCTGGACGGCCGGCGCCTCCGGCTGGGCTGCCCGGCTGCCCGCGGCCGGCGCCGGGCTGGCCGTCGGGTTGCTGCCCGCGGCGGTGTCACGGCCCTTCCTCAAGCAGTTCACCTGCGAGGTCCTGGTCGCGCTGGTGCTGGTGCTGCTGCTCGCCCGGGCGGAGGCCGTCTTCACCCCCGCCCGGCTGGCGCTGCTGGGCGCCGCCTGCGCGCCGGCGGCGCTGCTGGCCAACAGCTCGCTGTTCGTCTCGGCGGCGGCGGTCGGCGCCCTCGGCCTGCGTGTGCTGCTGAAGGGCGAGTGGCGGCGGCTGCCGGGCGTGCTCGGGGTGGCGGCCGTGGTCGGCTGCGTCGACCTGGCCGCGCTCCGCTGGCTGCTGCCCGCCAGGGACGACCCGACCCTGGTCCGCTACTGGGCGCAGATCGGCACGTTCCTGCCCGTCCGGCGGGGGCTCTCGGTGGCCGCCACCGTCGCCGGCCACCGGCTGGCCAGCGCGCTCGGCGATGCCGGCTTCGGCCCCTGGCCGGTGGTGGTGGCGCTGGCGGCGGCCGGCGCGGTGGCGCTGTGGCGGGCGGGCCACCCGGCGGTCGCGCTGACCCTGCCGCTGCTCGGCGCCGAGCTGGTCGCCGCCGGGGCGACCCGGCGCTTCCCGTTCGCGGACGAGCGCACCAGCCTGTTCGCCCTCGCCCTGCTGGCCGCCTTCTGCGGCCTCGGCGCCGGCGCGGTCGCGGCCGGTCTGCTCGGCCGCGCCCGCACGGCCGCGCTCGGGATGCTGGTGCTGGCTGGCGCGCTCGCCCTGCTGCTGCCGGCGGCGGCCCGCGCGGTCCCGTGGGTCCCCAACGAGCTGGTCCCCCAGCAGCTGGCCCGGATCCGGGCCGAGCGCCGGCCCGGCGACGTGGTGCTGGTGTCGGCGTTCGCGAGCTTCCAGTACGCCTACTACGCGCCCGACCGGCCGAGCTTCCAGGCGGTGCCGCCGCGCTGGGCGGCGGTCCCCTTCACGGTCGGCTACCCGGGGCGTAGCGACCTGCTGGTGGCCGGCGGGTTGGACGACGCCGCCATCCGCCGGGCGCTGGCGGCCGCGGCCGGCCGGACGACGCGGATCTGGGTCGTGCTCGGCCACAGCGAACCGGGCCGGGAGGAGGAGGCACGCTGGGACGCGGCCGCCCGCGCGATCGGGCGGGTCACCAAGGTCCGCACCGGGGTGGTGGAGCGGTTCGGCCCGCGCCGCTCGGAGCTGGAGCGGCCCTGGCTGGTGGAGGTCGGCGCCGGCAGCGGGTCGCCGGCGCGCTCCTCCGGTTGAGGGTGCCTGGGGCGCCGGGCCCTTTGCCCGGCTCGGCCCGCCGTCCCGGACGGGCGCCAGCCGTGGCGCGAGTCCTGCGCGTCGCTCCAAACGCGGCCGGCCGTGGTTTCATTGACGCCGCTGACGTTTCAGGAGGGGTGCGCGTCGACGGGCGGGTGACCGGGACGGTCCAAGCGCAGGACGGGGACGGCCCGGGCCTGGCCGGGCGCCGCTGGGCGCGCGTGCCCGTCCGCGTGCTCGTCCGCGTGCCCGTGCAGCCGCTGGTGCTGCTCGCCTGCCTCGGGCTGGCCGTGTGGCTGTACGCGCCGGCGTGGGCGTCGCCGGCCGACACCACCGTGCGGGGCGGCCAGGGCGACCCGGCGATCTTCATCTTCTTCCTGCGCTGGATCCCCTTCGCGCTGTCGCACGGCCAGAACCCGCTGGTGACCTACCACCTGAACTACCCGGACGGCGTCAACCTGATGTGGAACACCTCGATGCCGCTGCCCGGGCTGCTGCTGGCGCCGGTCACCAGCCGCTGGGGGCCGGTGTTCAGCTACAACCTGCTGCTGGCGCTCGGCTACGGCCTCTCCGCCTGGTGTGCCTACCTGGCGATCCGCCACTTCGTCCCCGGCCACCTGGCGGCGGCGGCCGGCGGGCTGGTCTACGGCTTCTCCCCCGCCATCCGCGCGCAGGTCAGCCACCCGCACATCTCGGTGGCGTTCCTGCCGCCGCTGCTGCTGCTGGCGCTGCACGAGATCCTGGTCCGCCAGCGCCGCTCGCCCTGGCTGGCCGGCGCCGCCCTCGGCCTGATGGCCGGCTGCCAGCTGCTGATCGGCGAGGAGCTGCTGGCCATCACCGCCCTGCTCGGGCTGGTGCTGCTGGTGCTGCTGGTGCTGCTGGTGCTGCTGCTGCTGCGCGACCCGCGGCGGCTGCGCGGGCGGATCGCCCACGCCGTGAAGGCGGCGGCGGTGGCGGTGCTGGTGTTCGCCGCCATCGTGGCCTGGCCGCTGTCGGTCCAGTTCCGGGGCCCGCAGCGGGTCCACGGCGACATCCAGCTGAGCATGCACGTGAACGACCTGTACAGCTTCGCCTGGCCGGACGACCAGGAGGCGATCACCCCGGCCCACTGGAGGCTGAGCGGCTCGGCCTACCTCGGCATCCCGCTGCTGCTGGTGCTGGCCGCGCTGGCGCTGCGCAGGTGGAGGGACCCGCTGGTGCGGGTGGGCCTGGGGCTGCTGGTGGTCTCGGCGGTGCTGTCGCTGGGGTCGTACCTGCAGGTCGACCGTCGCGCCACCGGGGTGCGGCTGCCGTGGGCGTGGCCGCAGTCGCTGCCGCTGCTGGAGAGCTTGATCCCGACCCGCATCGCGCAGCTCACCGCCCTGTTCGCCGGGCTGCTGCTGGCGGTGTTCCTGCACGGGGTGTGGCGCGGCGGGGGCTGGCGGCGGGTGGCCGCGGTGGTCGTCGGCGTGGCGGTGCTGGTGCCGCTGTGGCCGGCGCGCCGGTTCCCGATCGACAAGGTGGCCACGCCGGCCTTCTTCACCAGCGCCGCGGTGCGCACCCTGCCGCGGGGCGAGGTGGCCCTGGTGCTGCCGTTCCCCTACCGCTCCAGCCAGGCGATGACCTGGCAGGCCGAGGCCGGCATGTGGTTCCGCATGCCGGGCGGCTACTTCGTCGGCCCGCAGGCGAATGGCAGACCGCGCTTCTACGCCGCGCCGACCCCGGCCTCGCGGGCGTTCAGCCGGATCTACTGGGGGCGGCCGCCGCCGCGGCTGACCCGCCCCATGCGCCGGCTGCTGGCCGGCGACCTCGCCCGCTGGCGGGTCCGCAGCGTGATCGTCGGCCCGATGCCGCACCAGGCGACCATGGTCGGCTTCCTGCGCGGCCTGTTCGCGCGCGCGCCCCGCCGGGTGGAGGGCGTCTACCTGTGGCGGGACCCGGTGGTGCGGCTGACCGAGCCGACCCGCGGGTCGCCGGTCTGAGGCTCAGATGGTGCCTTCGGCGATGGCCGCCTCGACCCATGGGATCACCTCGTCGAGCATCGCCTCCAGCGAGGTGGTGGCCTGGAAGCCGAGGATCCGCTCGGCCTTGGCGGTGGACGGCACGCGCTTGTGGACGTCGTGCTCGAACGGCGGGTCGTGGGCGATCCGCAGCGGCACGCCCGGCCCCTTGACCTTCCGCCAGATCAGCCCGGCGAGCTCCCGCACGGTGGTCGCCCGGGAGGTGGAGATGTTGAAGTCCTGGTTGCGCGCGTCCGGGTGCTCCAGCGCGGCGACGATGCCGCGGGCGACGTCGCCGCCGTAGGTGTAGTGGCGCACCTGCGAGCCGTCGCCGAGCAGGCGCAGCGGGTCCTGCCCCTTGAGCACCTTCTGCACCAGGTCGGGGACCACGTGGCTCATGGCCAGCTTGACGTTGCCGCTGCTCACCTCCACGTCGCCGGCGGCGCGCGCCTCGCCGACGCCGACGCAGTTGAACGGGCGCACGATCGTGTAGGGAAGCCGGTGCTGCTCCCAGGCCGCCCGCGCGAAGTACTCGACGGCCAGCTTCTGGAAGCCGTAGGAGGAGCGCGGCGGCGGGATGCTGCGCTCCTGGCCCTCGTGGGACGGCCACCGGTCGGTGGACTCGAACACCATCGAGGAGCTGACCCAGGTGACCTTGCGGAGCCGGCCGCGGCGGCGCGCGGCGATGGCCGCGTCGCAGGACGCCGCGGTGATCCGCTCGTTGGTGGCCAGCAGGTCGTAGGCGTAGGCGTGGAAGTAGGAGATGCCGCCGATCATCGCCGCACCGGCGACGAAATGGTCGCAGTCGGCCAGCAGCCGCTCCAGCAGCGCCGGGTCGCGGGCGTCGCCCTCCACCAGCCGGTAGCGGGGGTGGGCGTCGTGGGAGCGGACGACCCGGCCGTACTTGGAGAAGTCGTCCACGCCGACGACCTGGTAGCCGCGCCCCAGCAGCTCGCGCACCAGGTAGCCGCCGATGAAGCCCGAGGAGCCGCTGACCAGCACCTTGGCCATGCCGTCACCCGCCGTGACCGGAGGAGGCCAGGGCGCGCAGCTCGCCGGGCTGCAGGCGCCGGCCGAACGCGAACCGGTACCAGCGCAGGTAGCTCGGCAGCCAGCGGAGCAGCTGGAAGCTGGAGGTGCCGTCGCGGCGGTGCAGCCAGATCGTGGGGACCTCGGCGACCGGCAGCCGCAGCCGCCGCGCCTTGGCGGTCAGCTCCAGGCCGATCTCGAAGCCGGCCCGGCTGTCGATGCCGGCCTGGCGGACGAACTCGGTGGAGTAGGCCTTGAAGGAGTTGGTGGCGTCGCGGGTGCCGGTCCGCGCCAGCAGGTGCAGCGAGCGGCCGGCCAGCCGCGACAGCGCGCCCTTCAGCCACGGCCCGCCGACCTGCTCGCCGCCGGGCATGTAGCGGGAGGCCGCCGCCACCACCACGCCCCGGTCGACCAGGCGGGCCAGCTCGTCGACCTGCCTGGGGTCGTCGCTGCCGTCGGCCATGGTGACCACCGCGCACGGCGCGGCCGCGGCCTGGATGCCGAAGCGGATGGCGTTGGCCGGCCCGCGACCGTAGGTGTTGAGCACCGCCCGCAGCCGCGGCTCGCCGACCGGGTAGCCCTCCACCACCGGGACGGTCGCGTCCCCGGGCGTGTCGACCACCACCAGCACCTCGCAGTCGAGCCGGACCGCCTCGAACAGCCGGTCCAGCACCGGCACGATCCGCTCGCCCTCGCCGTGGGCGGGGATGACCACCGACACCCGCGGGGTCACACCCGGACGCCCCGGTCCAGCAGGCCCCACAGGTCGGCGACCGGCTTGTCGGTGCGCAGCGCCCGGTACTCCTCGTGCGGCGCGGCCACCACCAGCAGGTCGGCGCGCTCCAGCACCTCGCCCAGCGGCAGCAGGGTCGGGTCGGCGGTGACCCGCGGGTCGCTGCACAGCACCTCCGCGCACTTGAACGCGAGCATCCGCCGCAGCTTGTAGCTGAGGCTGGAGCGGATGTCGTCGGAGCCGCCCTTGAAGGCCATGCCGAGGACGCCGACGGTCATCGTGGCCAGCGGGTACCGCTGCTCCAGCCGGCCCACCAGGTACAGCGGCAGGCCCTCGTTGACCAGCATGGCCGCGTGCCCGAGGGTGAAGTTGTTGCTGCCGGCCGCGGCCAGCTGCATGGTGTCCTTGAGCAGGCACGGCCCGGCGGCGAGCCCGGCCCGGGGCAGGTCGGCGGCGCGCGGGTACTGGAAGGTCAGCGCCTGCCGGATGCGCTCGAAGTCCAGCCCCCGGTCGTTGGCCATCATGTACAGCTGGTTGGCGGTGGCGAACCTGATGTAGCGCCAGCTGTTGCTGAACAGCTTGGCGAGCTCGGCCTCCTCCGGGCTCAGGTCCACGGTCGCGGGGCTGAGCCGCCGGAACAGCCGGCGGGCGCGCTCGCGGCCGCGCTCGCTGCGGCAGCCGACGATCTGCGGCAGCGAGCGCAGCTCCGCCAGCGCCCTGCCCTCGGCGATCCGCTCCGGGCAGTAGGCGACGTCGACGTCGCGGCCGGCCTCGGCGACCAGCTTCTCCACCAGCGCGGTGACCCCCGGGTAGACGGTGCTGCGCAGCACCAGCAGCTGCCCGTCCACCAGGTGCTCGCCGCACAGGCTCAGCACCCGCGGGATGGCGCGCGGGTCGGGGTTGTGGTGCTCGTCCACCGGGGTGCCGAGCACCACCACGACGTGCTCGGCGCGGCCGACCGCGGCGGGGTCGGTGGTGGCCGCCAGCAGGCCGTCGGCCACCACCCGCTCCAGCACCTCCGCCGCCCCCGGCTCCTCGAACGGCATGGTGGCGTCGTTGACCAGCTTCACGGCGCCGTCGCTGACGTCGTAGAGCAGCACCGAGGCGCCGCGGTCGGCGAACGCCAGGCCGAGCGGGAGGCCGACGTGCCCGCAGCCGCCGATGAGCACCAGGTCGACGGGGAACCGCAAGCGTTCTCTCACCCTCTTTTTCCCGAACAGCTCGTAGTTCTCACTACGAATGGCGCGCGGAAATGTAACACAGCGGCCAGTCCGGGTTAGCATCCCGGGCATGCCGCACGTGATCGGCTCCCGGCTGCCGGCCGCCTACGCGGCGGCGGCAGCGGCCGACCTGGGGATCACCGCCGTGCGCCTGCAGGCGGTCCGCCACGCCCGCTACGCCGGCCACGCCGACCCGTCCTTCTACTACCAACTCGCCCGCAACCTGGCCGAGGGCCGCGGCGCCACCGTGGACTTCGTGTGGCACTTCCTGGTGACCCCGCCCGCCGTGCACCACTACGCACCGGACTACTGGCAGCCGCTGCCGTCGCTGCTCATGGCCGCGGCGATGCGGCTGACCGGCGGCAGCGGCCTGCGCACCGCGCTGGTCGCCTCGGTGCTGGCGGGCGCCCTGGTCCCGGCGGCGGCGGCGCTGCTGGCCCGCGCCCTCAGCGAGCGGCCGCTGCTGCCGCCCGCGGTGGCCGGGCTCACCGCGCTGGTCCCGGCGCTGAGCCGCTGGTCGGTGCAGACCGAGTCGGCCACGTTCTACGCCTGCTTCGTGCTGCTGGCGCTGGCACTGGCCTGCGGGCGCGGCGGCGGGCCGGCCCGCTGGCCGCTGGCGGGGATCGCCGCCGCCGCCGCCTACCTGTGCCGCAACGACGGGCTGGTGCTGGTGGCGCTGCTCGGCGCGGCGCTGGCCGGCCGGGTGCTGTCGGCCTGGCGGTGGGACCGGCGGCGGCTGCGCGACCGGCTCGCCGCCCTCGGCGGCTTCGGCGCCGGCGTGCTCGCCACCCTGGCCCCGTGGGTGGTCGCCAACCTGCGCGGCATGGGACGGCCGCTGCCGCCGACCACCCGCCTGCCGTTCCTGACCAGCTACGAGGACACCTTCTCGGTCGGCGGCCACTTCGGCGCCCGCCAGCTGCTGGCCGGCGGGCCGGGGCACGCGCTGTGGCTGCGCTGGCACACCCTGCGCCTGGAGGCGCGCTGGACCCTGACGGCCGTCGGCCTGCTGCCGGCCGCCGCGCTGCTGGCGCTCGCCCTCGCCTGGCTGGCGCTCGGCCGCCGGCGCGGCCCGGCGCGGCGGGACGGGCGGTTCGGCTGGCCGCTGGTGGCGGCGAGCGCGGCGGCGGTGCTGGCCTTCCACACGCTGGTGTCCCCGGTCGCCTCCTCGGCGGGCGCCTGGAAGCGCAGCGTGGTGGCGTTCGTGCCGCTGGTGCTGATCGCGATCGGCCAGGCGCTGGGCGCGCTCGGCGGGTCGCGGCTGCTGCGGGGCGCGGTGGTGGCGGCGCTGGCGGCCCAGGCGCTGCCGGCGGCGCGCGCGGTCCCCGCGCACTTCGTGGAGGTCGACAACCAGGCCGGCGCCGCGCCGGCGCGGCTGCGGCCGCTGCTGCTGGCCGCCGCGCCGGCGCGGCGGCCGGTGGTGATGACGCGCAGCCCCTGGGAGCTGACCGAGGCGACCGGCTTCCCGTCGGTGCAGATCCCCGACGACGGCCTGTGCACGATCCTGCGGACCGCGCGGCGCTACCGCGTCGACGCGATCGTGCTGCCCGCCCCGCGCGCCGCGCTCCGCAGCGGCGCCGCCCTGCGCGCGTCAGGGTTCACCCTGGTCGGGCGCGGGCAGGGCAGCAGCGTGTACCGGCTGCCCGCCCGCACGGGGGAATGCGCCGATTCGGATACGATGCCCCGGCGCCGGGCGAGCCCGTAGCAGCCGACAGGAGCACCTGGATGACCCACGACACCGCCGCGCAGCCCACCGGGACCGCGACCGCCGCCCCCGAGGGCGAGGACGCCGGCCGGCCGCCGCGCCGGCGCGGGCTGGCGCTGGAGGGGCTGCTGGTCTACCTGGCGATGCAGCTGCTCACCGTCGCCTACCTGCCGGCGCTGCGCGACCGGCGGCAGACGATCTACGACGACGCGCTGCTTGGCTTCTTCGGGCCGGAGAAGCACGGCCTGGCGCGGCTGCTGCGCGCCGGGGTGCTGCCGACCTGGCTGGACAGCCAGTTCGGCGGCGAGCCGTTCGTCGCCAACCTGCAGCACGGCGTGCTCTACCCGGGCAACCTGCCGTTCTGGCTGCTGCCCACGGCCACCGCGCTGGAGGTGGTCGCCGCCCTGCACCTGGCGTTCGCCGGCTTCTCCATGTGGGCCTACTGCCGCCTGGCCCTGCGGACCAGCCGCTGGGGGGCGGTGCTGGCGGGCCTGGCGTTCGGCCTCGGGTCGATCACCCTGCAGCACGTCATCCTGCTCAACCAGCTGCAGGTGATCGCCTGGATGCCGCTGGTGCTGCTGTTCGGGCACCTGGCGCTGGAGCGCGGCCGGCTCCGCTACGTGGTGCTGACCGGGGTCACCGTCGGGCTGCAGCTGCTGGCCGGCCACCCGGAGGAGTGGGTCTACACCCTGGTGGCGCTGGCCGCCTACGGGCTGGCGTGGACGTTCGCGGCCGGCCTCGGCGGCTGGCCGCGCCGGGCGCTGCAGGCGGTCGCGCGGCTGGGCGGGGCGATGGTGGCGTTCGCGCTGCTGTTCGCCTGGCAGCTGCTGCCGACCCTGCTGCTGCAGCGGCTGGGCTACCGCACCGCGCCGGGCTTCAACGAGCAGTACCCGCTGCCCAGGTCGGTCGCCTTCAACGCCCTGCTGCCCGACTACGGGAGCGTGCTCACCGGCGAGAACGTCGGCTTCGTCGGCGTGGTCGCGCTGGGCATGGCCGGGCTCGGCGTCTGGGGCGGGCCCCGGCGGCTCCGCTGGGTGCGGGCGTGGATGCTGCTGCTGGCGCTGGTCGGCATCGCCATGGCGCTGGGGAGCCAGAGCGAGCTGTACCGGCTGGTGACCGGCGCGGCCGGCACCCTGCGGCAGTTCCGCGTGCCAGCCCGCTACCTGCTGCTCGCCTACTTCCCGCTGGCGGCCGCGGCCGGCCTGGGCGTCGACGTGCTGCTGTACGAGGACGTCGGGCGGCCACGCCGGCGGCT
The DNA here is from genome assembly GCA_035640005.1 of Actinomycetes bacterium. Lineage (GTDB taxonomy): Bacteria > Actinomycetota > CALGFH01 > CALGFH01 > CALGFH01 > DASQWY01. Next base: position 866 of record DASQWY010000534.1, on the reverse strand, counting down.
GCTGCGCGGGCTGGGCGGGCTGGCCGTGGTCGGCGTGCTGCTCGGCGCCACCCTGCTGCTCGGCGACCACACCAGCACCGCCGCCAGCCGGCAGTGGTGGCTGCTGGCGGCCGCGGCCGGCGCGGTGGCCTGGGCGGCGGCCAGCTTCCGGGTGGTGCCGAGGGTGCCGGTGGCGCTGCTGCTGCTGGCGGTGACCGCGGTGGAGCTGCAGCCAGCCCGGCCGCACGCCGAGTACCGCCAGCTGGTCCCGAACGTCGTCTACAACGACCCGGGCCCGATCATGCGGCGGCTGGGCCGCGAGGGCGGCCGCTACGTCACCGTCGCCCACGCCTTCCCGCTGAACGCGGCCGAGGCCGCCCAGGTGGTGGTGCCCGCCGGCTTCACCGGGCTGATGCGCGACTACTACCTGGTGACCTGGCCGCGGCGGCTGGCCGCCATCCCCGCCTGGGAGTACGCCACCGGCGCCGAGACCATCCTCGGCCGCGACGGCGGGCTGCTGCCGCTCCGCGCCTACCAGGAGTTCTTCAAGGCCGCGGTCGACCCGGAAGGCTACCTGGAGGCCGGGGTCATCAAGGAGCCGCCCTCCCACTGGCGCTGGCAGGGCGTTGACCTGCTGGGGGTGCGCTGGTTCGTCACCGGCGCGCTGCCGGCGCGGGAGCAGGCGGTGCTGCGCGCGCACGGCTTCCGGCCGGTCGAGCGGGAGGCCTACTGCCTGCTGTGGGAGCGGGCCGCGCCGCCGCTGGCCCGCATGCAGTACCAGGTCGACCTGCTGCCCGACCGGGACCAGCGCCTGGCCAGGCTCGCCACCGGCTACCCGCTGCTGCGGCGGGCCATGGTCGAGCAGCCGCTCGCGGGCCTGTCGGCCC
>DASQWY010000533.1:0-15261 GCA_035640005.1 Actinomycetes bacterium | reverse complement strand
CGGTGATCGAGGGCTACCAGATCGTCATCCCGGTGCTCGACCTGCTGGACGCCGACCCCGCCTCGCTGACCGCCGCCCAGCTCCAGGTCATCCAGGACGCGCAGACGGACCGGGTCGTCGAGGTCCTGATCGCGATCGACTACGCGGGGGCCATCCACCGGATCGCGATCACCCTCAAGTTCGAGTAGGAGGCGCGAGGATGCCCGATTGGAATACCCGCCTGGAGGTCCGCCTCGGCGACGCCGTGGTCGCGCCGATCTCCCAGTTCACGCCGACGTTCAACGTGCCCCACACGGTCATCCACTCGATCGAGGCCGACAACGTCGGCTACGTGCGCCAGCCGCAGACGTTCACCTTCACGATGACCGTGCAGGCGATCGGCACGGCCGTCGCCGACCTGACCGAGCTGGCCGTGAAGGGCCAGGAGTTCGAGATCACCGTGGCGGAGAAGAAGGGCACCGACTGGGCGTTCAAGGCGCTCAAGTTCACCCGCTGCGTGATCACCTCCGCCAACCCGAGCAACGTGGTGATCGACGGCGCCCCGAGCGCGAGCTTCAACTGCATGTCGCTCAGCCCGGGGATCGAGTAGCCGTGGCCGACGACGAGCTCGGCGGGCTCGACGAGCTCACCGGCGAGCAGGCCGAGGGGCTGGAGCCGGAGCCGGTCGGGGAGGCGCCGGAGGAGGGGGGCAGCCTGGCGGCCATACCAGGCTTCCAGCTCGGCGGCCGGGTGGAGCGGACCGGGATCGCCCTGGTCCACGAGGGCGAGTACGTCGTCCCCGCGCCGGGCAGCGAGGCCGTGATCTCCCCGGAGGGCGCCGGCCCGGCCGGGCAGCCGGTCGTCTGGTCGTTCCCGATCGAGGTGGAGGTGGTGGGGCGGCTGTCCGAGGCGCACCTGCAGGCGGTCGCCATGCACGTGTTCGACGAGCTCGACATCGCGCTGCGGGGCGTGGGCTGAGGATGCCGACGACGCCGGGGCTCCAGTGCCGGGTGCCGATCCGCGTCCGGCTGGTCGGCGAGCCGACCGACGAGGACCTCGCCGGCCTGGAGGCGGCGGTGGCCAGGGCGGTGGCCAGGCAGCTCGCCATGGCCGAGCGGCTGTGGGCCAGGACGGGCTGGCCCGAGGGGACCCGCGCCCCCGAGCGTGGCACCTACCAGCCGTGGCAGGAGCGGCCCGGCGACGGCGCCTACGAGGTCCCCTCCTACCAGCGGGCGGGGGAGCCGGTCCGGGTTCCCCTCCAGAAGCAGCTGCAACCGGTCGGCCCGCTGGCCTTCGCCGCCAGGGCCTTCGTGCGCAACTACCAGCTGTGGGTCGGCTTCGACGTCGACGGCGCCGCCGAAGCGCTGGTCCGCTGGCTCGACCGGGACCCGACCGCGTACGCGTTCGTGCGGGCGGTATTCGACGCCATCCCCTCCGACTTCGAAGACAACGTGGCGGCCGAGTTCCTCGACCGGACACCGGACGCGAGACTGCACGTCTTCACGCTCAGCACCGAAGGGCTCGCGATGCTGGACGTGCTGTACGAGGCGATGATCACCGGGAGCGTGTCCAAGTTCGAGCGGAAGCAGGCGGAGCGCATCCTGCGGGCCAAGTCGTACCGCACGACGCAAGCGGCATTCCTGGAGGGCCTCGAGCACCTGAGGATCTTTCCCATCCGCAACATCGGCGTCACCCGCCTCGCCACCGCGACGTTTCGCGCTGAGCTGCTGCCCAACGGCAAGGTGCGAGTGAGGTACACGTCGAGTGGTCTCTATGACCACGACATGTTCAAGGCCGACCGGGAGACGCTGCCGGGCTACTCCCAGACCATGAACGGCTTTGAGCTTGACCCAGAGGAGATCGTTGCCGTCCGGTTGTACGACCTAGGGCACGAGCTCGTACCCATTAGTGCTCTGGAGCTGATCGATTACTCCAATCAAATGCAGGAGCAGACGATCGGCACAGCGACGACCGCCTTCCTGCTCGGACTCACGCTCGGCTCCGGCGCCTTGGCGTCCACCGCTGTGCGTGAGCTCGGAGCAAAGGTCCTGGCCGGAGAGGCGACCATGACGTCCTTGTGGATCGCACGCGGGGTGCTCTGGGCAGATCGGGTCGCATTTTTCATTCCCGCCGGGTCGATGGTCATCAACGATCATCGCGATTGGATTCTTGAGAACTGGCCGACTGCGGGACGGACGCTGCTGGACGTGGTCGACACCGCGAACCGGCTCGCCGCGTACTACGGCTGGGGACGGCTGGGCGTGGGGACCATCCGCTTTCTCGGCTCCAGGATGCGCGGCGCCCTGACTGGCTGGCGGGAGGCGACGGCCAAGGCTCGCGGCGTCCAGCAGAGACTCTCCGAGGCAGTGGGCAACGAGGCCGAGAGCTTGGCCAACGAGCTGGCCTACGCGGAGGAAACGGCCATCGCCGCGCCGATGCCCAGCGCCGGAGGCGGCGGGAGCCCGGCCACAGCCGGAGCGAGAGTTCCGAGCGGAGCCGAGGTACTTGAGGAGCTCAACAGGGAGCTCGGTCTCGAACCAGCATCCCCTTCCCTACCGTCCCGCCAGCAGCCGAGAGCACCCGGAGACTGGCCGTCATCGGGACGGCCGATAGCTGCGTCGACTGGAGCGGGTGGCGTGGCCGCGCCCCAGATCCTGGAGTCGGCGGGGGCCAGCACTCGCGGCCCTCAGTTTCAGTCGGCATCGGCGCAGACGACCAGGTCGATCCGGACGGCGATCATTCCCGACGTTGGGGAGGTGCATGCCTACAAGGAAGCCCTCCTGCGCGGGGAGGTCGGCTTGCAGCGGCCACTTGGCGCCAATGTCCCTGGTGCCGACTTCATCACCGCCGCTCGCGAGGGTCCACGGGGCGAGCTCTGGGTGATCATCAGCGACGCGAAGACAAGGAGCGTCGCGACCAGCGCGTTCCCAACGCCGGCCACATCGATGCCCGCGGCGTGGAGGGCAGAGGCCGCTGCGGCGGTCGCCCCCGGTCGCCTGGTGCTCGGCAACGCACAGCTCGAAGCGGAGATCGCTGCGGCATTCGCCGCCGGCCGGATCCGCCCGCGACAGTTGAACGTTGACCTCAGCCCCGTCGGTCAAGGTCAGGTCACGGGATGGTAGGTATCTCTCGACCGCTGATCGTCCGCTGGGACGGTCCCGAGGACGCCGACCTGCGGCGGCGGGTGGAGCGCGCGGTGGCCGCCGGCGTGTGGCGCGCCGTCGCGGCGACCTCGCGGGCCACGCCCTCCTACCCGGACGGGCCGGGCGGGGGCTTCACCGGCTGGGGACCCGACCCGGAGCGGGGCGCCTGGGTGCTGCCGAGCTACGAGGGCGAGGGCGAGCCCGTGGCCGTCCCGGTGCAGGGGTCGGTCGCGACCGACGTCTACGGCAGCGACGCCGAGCTCCGCGGTGCCATCGCGGAGGCGTTCCCCGCCAGCAGGGGAGCGCCGCGCCCCGGCATCTTCTACGGCATCTACGGGCGGCTCTCGGGGAACGACCGGCCCTACCTGTACTACGTCCGCCTCGAGGGCGGGCGCGAGGTGCTGGACTCGATCTTCCTCTGGTCCAGGCCGAAGAGCCGGGCCAGGTACGGGGTCAAGGAAGAGCTGCAGCGCGTGGCGATCAGCCTCGACCCCGGCTACTACACGGTGATCTTCAGGCCCCACGGGCACAGCCTGCGCATCCGCACCGACCAGCCGTCCACCCGCGAGATCGGCAACCCCCACGGCCTGGACCTGACCGTCACCTTCGCGGTGGACCCCCTGCACGTGGCCGTGCCGCAGCGGCCGCCCTGGCGGTTCGTGCCGCTGACGCAGATCCAGGCGACCAACCCCGCGTCGCCGCTGGCGACCGACGCCGAGAGCTTCTACGTCGCCTTCACCGAGCTGTGGGAGGTCGACGAGTACGGGCGACCGCAGACCGTCGACCCGTACGCCTCCATCGGGATGCTCCCCTTCTACACCTGGGAGATCACCAAGCTGAGCAAGGAGGTCCGGGCGGGACCGGACGTCGTGCACCGGGTCAGCGGCTACGACCAGCGCATCATCCGCCACACCTGGAAGGACCCGGGAACCTACCAGGTCAAGCTCACCGTGACCGTCCACGGGACGGAGGTGTCGGACCGCCCCGTCGACGACACGCGCGAGGAGCGGGTCCAGGAACGCGGGCAACTGATGTCGCTGCAGCTGGAAGCCCTGGAGCAGCGGCAGCGCACGTTCCTGGAGCACCCGGGCGACCCGCGCGACCAGGTCTGGGTGACCTCGGCCACCGAGCTGCTGAACAAGTTCGAGGCCGACCTGGCCGCCGAGCAAGCGAAGCCGAAGCCGAACGACGCCAAGGTCGACGACCTGAAGAAGGCGATCAGGAAGCTCCGCAAGCAGCTGTACCAGGACGGCCGCACTCCGGCCGACGCGTTCCCGATCCATGCCGTCTACATGGAGCAGAAGACCTCCCAGACCCGCCCGGTGTCCCTGTTCCTCGCGTTCGAGCTGCGGTCCGACATCGAATACGAAGGGTATTCGGGCGAGCTGATCGAACCGGAACCGGTCGACAAGCCCTACCACTGGTACTTCATCGACCTCACCTACCCGGCCTCCTACCGGACCTACACGGGCAAGGGCACCACCGTGCTGGAGGGGCTGGAGGCGGCGTTCCACGACTCCGAGACGAGCATCCGCCGGGCCTACCCCCCTGGCCAGATCCTGGCCCGGGTCACGCGGGAGGACCTGACGCGTCACGGGATCACCGTCCCCGCCAACTTCCCCACCGCCAAAGACTTCGTCATCGAGACCGACAGCTGGCAGAAGGACGCCTGGGAGTGGTTCACTCTCGGCGTCCAGGTGGTGGGCGTCCTCGCCCTGCCGGCCGCGATCGTCTTCCCCCCGCTTGCCCCGGTCCTGGTGGTCGTCAGCCTTGCCGGGGCGGTCATCTCGGTGGTCAACATCGCCGACCGGGTCGCCCACAACGACTTCGCGTGGGACACCGAGACGTTCGCCGACCTCGCCAACATCGTCGCCGCGCTCGCCCAGGTCGGCGCGGTCGCCGCCGGTTCCCGCACGACGGCGCTGGCGCGCGCGGTGAACGCGGCCGAGGACCTCGCGCCCGCGACCATCGAGGGCCTCAAGAGCGTCCTGCGGGTCCAGCGGGCGCTGCTGCTCACCCAGCTCGGCACCGACGCCGCCAACGCGCTGATCCTCGGCTACAGCACCTGGCAGGAGCTGCGGGCGGTCGACGCCGAGTACGACGACGAGTCGCTGCAGAACTACCAGCACGTCTACGGGGCCGCGGAGGGCAAGCAGCGGTGGCTGCGGGAGCGCGAGGCCAGGATCAACGGGATCTTCGCGCACGCGATCTTCGGCGGAGCGATGATCGTGGTGTCGACCGCCGGCGGCCTCAAAGGCCTGCACGAGCTGGGGAAGGTCAGCGAGACGGTCCGGCAGCTCGGCGACCCTTCCGTACGGCTGGGCGGGCCGGGCGAGGGACCGGCCCAGCAGCCCCGTCAGGGCGAGGTGCCGGGACCGGTCGGGCGCTGGAAGAGCCTGGAGGAGCTGCAGCGGGCCGCCGCCGCCGACCCGGAGGCCGCTCCGGAGCTCGCCTGGTACCAGAGCGCCTCCGACGAGCAGCTGCTCGCCCGGGCGGTCCAGGGAGACCCCGTGGCCACGACCCTGCTGCAGCGGGCCGGCGGGGCCGGGCAGCCGGGGCCTTCCCGCCCGCTCGACCGGTTCTTCACCGGCCTGCTGCGGGTGGCGGGCCTGCGGGACAGGGCGGGCGCGGCCAGCGCCCTGCGGCTGCTGCCCCCGGAGCAGCTGTCGGAGCTGATGCGGCTGGCCGAGCTGGTCGACGTCCCCGAGAACGTCACCTACAAGCTGTTCCGGGCGGCCGCCAGGGACAAGGGCGTCCTGCAGCAGGTGGACAGGCTCGCCGACTGGCTGTCGCTCGCCAGGCGCGTCGACAAGAAGGCGGCTGCGGGCGGTGGCCTGAGCGAGCACACGACTGCCGCGCTGGGCCGGCTGCTGGAGACCGGCTGGGGGCGCAAGCAGCTGGCCGGCCTGGTCGACGCCGTCCCCACCGGGCAGCTGGCCGACTGGTCGCTGGCGCTCACCAAGCTGCGCCCCGACCAGGTCCAGCGGCTGGGCGCCGGCGGGCTGGAGACGCTGGCCTACTCGAACCGGGCGCTCAGGTTCATCGCCGATGGCGGAGCCGACGCCTACCTCAGCGTGGCCGATCGCGCGCACGGCAACGCGCGCGCCATCGACAGCCTGCTGCAGGGGCTGGAGCTGCGCAAGGCGGAGGTCACCGACCCGGCCGAGTACCAGCGGCTGCTGGACCGCGTCGCCGCCGGCGAGCCCGGCGCGTTCGAGGAGCTCGGCCAGCGGATCTCCAAGGCCGCCGGGGCGGCGCTCGACCGGCTGCGCCAGGGCCGCCGGCAGTTGCAGGAGGAGCTGGAGGAGTCCGAGGAGCTCATCCAGCGGCTCCGCCAGCAGGGCAACGCGACCGAGGCCGCGCAGCGGACGGCCGAGCGCGACCGGCTCGCCGCCAGCATCGGCGAGCTGGGCGACAAGGAGCTGAACGGCCTGGAGCAGCTCGCCCGGCTCGGCGAGGAGACCGGCGGCGTCAACTGGGAGTCCGCGCTCGACCTGCCCCCAGCCGACCGCGCCGAGCTGCTCACCCTGTTCGACGACGTGGCCGGGCGGCTGCCGCACGGCAGCCTCGACGGCCTCGACAGCGTCATGCGGAGCCTGCTCGAACGGCAGCCCACCAAGACCGGCCGGTTCGACTTCGCGGTGCAGGGCAGCTGGGGCCAGCTGTACGCGGCGCGCACCCTCATCACCGACCCCAGGTTCGGGGCGACCGCGCTCGAGTTCGAGTCGCCCAGACCGGGCCGGGTCCTGGACATGGTCGCCAACCTGCCAGGGCGGGGGCCGGTCACCGTGGAGGTGAAGACCAACCTCGGGGCCGAGGCGTCGTTCGCCGAGCGGCAGGTGCTCAGCGACCTCGCGACCCACGCGCGCAGCGGCTACGACGACCTGCTGTACCTGTACCACCCCGACGTCGCCGGCCAGCTCCCCGAGGTCGGCCAGCGGATGCTGGCGCTGTTCGACCAGCCGGCGCTGCAGGAGCTGCTCAGGGCCGGCGGGGTGGACGTGGCCAAGGCGAAGGCGGCGTTCCAGGCCTGGCTGAAGGCCGGCAACCTGGGGACCTACCGGCTGTGACAGGGAGGGGGCGAGCGACCCGACATGGCTGAGCCGAACAACCCGGTGCTGATCGGGCAGGTGCCCCTGCTGTACGTGCAGAGCATCAGCATCTCCGAGGGCTACCAGATCGAGCGGATCGCCGGCAGCAGCTTCTCGCAGGCGATCGCCCCCACCACCAAGACGATCGCGATCGAGGCGGTGCTGCTCGGCCCGGACCGGCTGCGGCTGAAGCAGGACCTGGAGGCGCTGGCGCTGGTGTCGCGGGTGCAGGTGGCCGCCACCGCGCCCGCGCTCAAGACCAGCGGGATCCCGGTGGTGTCCGGGCTCACCATCAGCCTGGACATGCAGATCACCGACCTGCGCTTCAACCAGAGCGTGCAGAAACGGGACGCGGTCGACGTCAGCCTGACCCTGCGGCACGTGCCCCGCTCCAGCCGGACCGCGATCCTCGGCGAGGCCGACGACATGGCGCTGGCCGCCGGCACGGCGCTGGCCGCCGGCCCGCCGCCGCCCAGCCCCGTCGCCCGGACCCCCTCGGTGCCGCTGTGACCGCCACCACCTACACCCGCACCCGCGCGTACCTGCGGCTGCCGGTGAACGCCGACGACGGGTTCCCGCAGGCGTTCCGCATGACGCTGGGGCGCGGCAGCTACCTGGTCGCGCTGTACGTGAACGTGGTCGACGAGGCGCTGCTCGGCGCCGGCGAGGCGCTTCATCTGCCGCTGCCGGGAGCGTTCATGGTGATGGTGGTGAGCCGGGAGGGCCCGGGCGAGGCCCAGGTGATCTTCCAGCGCAAGCTCGTCCTGGGGCACGAGTACGACGCGGCCGAGCTGGCGTTCGTCTTCCAGGAGCTCACGGTCGACCCGCGGAACCTGAACGCCGCCGGCGCGTTCGGCTCCCGGGTCACGGCGGGGGTGGCGGCGCGATGGGCTTTGTGATCTGGTTCAAGCTGGAGGTGGCCGGGGCCGCGCCGGACGGGCCGCCCCCCCTGCGCGTCTCCAACGACGTGTTCAGCGGCGACTACGTCCTGGACGCCGACATCCGCGTCGAGCTGGTCGCCGGCGCCGCCGCCAGCAGCTTCACGGCGGTGCTCGCCAACCTGCCCGCCGACGTCGCCGACGCGCTCAAGAGCCGGCACCGGGAGGGCGGCAAGCGGCAGCCGCTGCAGGCGACCATCAGCCTCGGCTACTTCGACGACCCGGCCACCCAGGCCAACCCGGTGCTGCGGGGCGTGGTCACCTCCCTCCGCACCCGGGTGAACGGCGACGGGCTGCTCGAGACCGAGCTGCGCGGCACCGAGCTGGCCGGCTACTGGCTGCTCAACACGCCCGTGCAGGCCGACCAGCGCGGCGCGCGGCCCCTCGGCGAGCTGGTCGAGCAGGTGGCCAGGCAGGCCAACGAGAACGCCGGCGGGCAGGCCACCGTGACCGTCCCGGTCGGCAGCAACCTCCGGGACGTGACCGACTTCACGCTGCGCAACGGCAGCGGCCTGGAGGCGCTGCGCACGATCGCGGAGGCGGCGCAGGCGCCGCTGGTCGTCGCCGACGGCAGCATCCTCATCGGCGAGACCGTCGGCCAGCGCGGCACGGCCGTCTTCTCGGCGGCGGACAACATCGTCAGCCTCGACCGGCTGCAGGAGGAGCCGGAGGACCAGCCGCCGCCGGGCCCGCCGGGCGACGGCGCGGCCGCCGCCCCCGGCGCCAACGGCCAGGCCCGCACCAGCGTGGACCTCACCGTGCTCGGCGACCCCGCGGTCCGGGTGGGGCAGGCGGCGCAGCTGCTGCCCGCCGACCCCAAGGACACTCTCCCCGGTCCGCTGCGCGTGGAGCGGGCCCGCCACACCTTCAGCACCCGCAGGGGCTACACCTGCGACGTCACCGTGGCAGTGGCCAAGCCCGGGGAGCGGGCCAAACGGCTGACCGGCGCCCACGGCGTGGTCGACCGCATCCGGGACCTGGCCGAGACCGTCCGCGAGCAGCGGCCCGCGCTGGACGTCGGCCAGGTCGCCGGCTACGACGACGGCGCGGGCGGCAAGCACCTGGCCACCCTGCGCTACGGCCAGTCGCCGCCGGCCGACGCGGTCGCGCCGAGCGTGGAGGTCGCGGTCGACCGGGAGCCGCAGCTGCACGGCAAACCGCTCGCCTCCCCGTTCGCGTTCCACAAGTGCGGCCTGGTCGTCCCGGTCCTGCCCGGGATGCGGGCGCTGCTGGCCCACAACCGGGGGCTGGTCAACGACGCGGTCGTCGCCGGGTTCCTGTGGTCGGAGCAGCCGCGGCTGGAGCCACCCCAGAACGCCGCCGGCGACTGGTGGCTGTGCCTGCCGACCGGCCTGGACGGCCAGGGCCTGCCGACCGGCAAGGGCGTGAACGACCTGACCGACAAGGCGGGGCTCCGGGTCATCCAGGCCAAGGGCCTGCGGATCACGGTCGGCGAGGGCAAGCTGCCCGACGTCGGCAAGCGCCCGGAGGTCCCCGGCGACCTGGGCGGCAAGCTGCTGATCGAGCACGAGGGCGGCACCACCATCACCGTCGCCGGCGACGGCGCCGTCACCCTCGACACGGGCGGCAAGGACATCACCATCAAGAGCGGGAACGCCTCGATCACCCTCAGCGGCGGCACCGTGAAGCTGCGGGGCAGCGCGGTGGAGGTGTCCTGATGGCCAAGGTGCTCACCGCCGACGCGCAGGTGACCTGCTCCCACCAGGGCACCGTCAAGGTCGCGGCCAGCCAGCACAAGCTCAAGGTCGACGGCAGCCCGGTGCTGGTGCTGGGCGACCTGGAGGGCAAGAAGGTCGACAACTGCGGCCTCCAGCCCAGCACCTCCACCACCCCCTGCACGGCGGTGGTGTCGACCGCCCGCGGCGCCGCCACCAAGCTCCGCGCCGGCTCCAAGCCCGTCCTGCTCGACACCGCGACCGGGATCACCAACAGCGTCCCGCCGGGCACCTGGAAGGTGCGGTCGGCGGGCCAGACCAAGCTCGACGCGAGCTGAGGAGGGAGGAGCATGGCCGCCGACCTTGGTCACAGCCTCGCGCTCGTCGACGGCGACCTGGTGCTGGAGGGCGGGAACCTCGCCGAGGTCAGCGGCCTGCCCAACCTGGTACAGGCGCTCGCCCTGCGGGTGCTCACCCCGCTCGGTAGCGACCAGTTCAACACCGGCTACGGGTTCGACGCCGAGAACGTCTTCACCCAGCCGGCCAGCGCCCGCACGGTCAGGGACCTGCTGACCCTCAACCTGGTCCGCACGCTCGGCACCGACGACCGCGTCCGGGAGGTCCGCGACGTCGTCTTCCTCGACCCGGCCGAGGCGCACCGCCGCCGGTCCTGGACGGTGGAGGTCTCGATCGTGACCATCGGCAACCAGCCCGAGACCTTCACGCTGCGGCTGGGGGCCTGAGATGGCCAGGTTCGGGGTAACCGCCGACGGGTTCGCCGTCAAGGGCTTCGACGTCATCGTGGCGGAGGCCATGGCAAGGGCCCGCGACGCCTTCGGCGACGGCGTGGACCTGACGGCGACCAGCCCGCTGCGCAAGCTGCTGGAGGTGACCGCCGCCGAGGACGCCCAGCTGTGGCGGCGCCTGGAGGACCTGTACTACAGCAACTTCCTGTCGGCCGCGATCGGCGACGACCTCGACCTGCTCGGCGAGGACGTCGGCGTGGCCAGGCGGTTCCTGTACGCGGCCGGCGAGGTGACCATCACCGTCGAGCAGCCGCAGCCCGGGCGGACCTACGCCCTGCCCGAGGGCACCGTGCTGGTCACCGCCGGACCGCCGGTCCTCGCCTTCCACACCACCGCGCCGGCCAGCGTCAGCGCGGACGCGCCCAGTGTGACCGTTGCCGCGCAGGCGTTCGAGCGGGGCCCGGCCGGCGACGTGCCCGCCGCCGCGATCGTCGGGATCGACCCGGTCTACCAGCAGCTCCACCTGGACCTGGCGCCGCCGGCGACGCTGCGGGCGAGCAACCAGCAGCCGTTCGCGGGCGGCAAGCAGAGGGAGCCGGACGACGACTACCGCGCCCGGCTGCTCGGCTTCCCGCGCAACATCTGGACGCTGGAGAGCGTGCGGACCGCCGTGCTGGACGTCTCCGGCGTGCTCGACGTGCTGCTGAGCGACCCGCTCGGCGGCGTGGACGTGTCGCAGAGCTACTTCAACCTGTTCCAGTTCGGCCAGCGGCCGTTCAGCGGCGAACGCCGGCTCGGCGAGCCGTACTTCTTCGACGTGGTGGTGGCGCACGAGTTCGCCAGGCCCTGGCGGACCGAAGGCCCGGTCACTGGCGTCTACGAGCAGGTCATCGAGGCCGTCGACCGGGTCCGGCCGGTCGGCATCCACCCCAACGTGGTCGAGGCCGACCACATCGAGGTCGGGGTGCGCGCCCAGGTGATCGTGCAGCCGGGCTACGACACCCAGGCGCTGCTGGCCGCGTTCGCCGAGCGGCTGGCGGCCGACGTCGGCGCCCTGAAGCTCGGCGGCGACGTGCTGTTCTCGCAGGTGATGCGGGCGTTCGTGGAGCAGCCCGGGGTCGTCGACGTGCAGAACATGCACCTGCGCCGGTGCCCGCCGGCGTTCGGGCGGATCACCTTCGGCCAGGTCCCCTTCCAGTCGGAGGTGCTGGAGGCCGGCGCCGGCGAGAACCTGGTGATGGGCCCGACCGAGATCGCGGTCTTCCGGCTCGACAGCGAGCTGATCGACCTGGAGGTGGTCGCCAGATGACCACGCTCGCGGTCGACGCGATGGCCGGCAGGCTCACCACGCCGTTCGAGCGCGGCGCCGACCGGCTGACCCTGGAGCTGAAGGACGCCGCCGCCGACCGGGCCGACGTGGTCGCCTACGACTTCGCCGAGCACGTCGCCCGCTTCGACGCCGAGCCCGACCCGCGCTACGTGGTCACCGCCCTCCAAGACGTGGCCGAGGCGGTGCAGCTGACCGTCGGCTACGAGGTGCTGCACCCCGGCCAACCGCCCACGACCGGCACGGCCACGCTGGCCATCCCGGCCGGCACGGTGGCGGGCGGCTCGGCCCTGCTGCGCCTGGGCGGCGACGAGGGCCCGGCGGCGCGGCTGCGCACCGTGGCGATGACGCCGCCGCCGGATGGACCCGGCGTGGGCGACCTGTGGGTGGTCACCGCCCTGCTCGGCACCACCGCCAAGCTGCTGTGGGTGGTGGGCGCGGAGCGCGACAGCCTGCGGACCGTCATGGCCCAGGTCAACCGGCAGGGCCACCTGGCCGAGGCGGCCGGCCAGACGCTCGACCTGATCGGCTTCGACCTGGGCGTGCCCCGCTTCCCGCCGCAGCCGTACTCCTTCGAGGACGGCACCGTCGCGCTCTGGCACCTGGACGACGACCCGGGCCAGCCGGTGCAGGACGCCACCCGCCTGTCCGGCGGGGTCGGCCACCCCAGCTCGAGCGTGACCGCCCGGGCGGGCGCGACCGGCCGGTTCGGGCGCGGCTTCGCCTTCCTCGACCCCGCCGCCGAGATCACCGTGCCCGACGACGCCGAGTTCGCGCTCGACGCGGCGGCCAGCTTCACCGCCGAGTGCTTCGTCAAGCCCGACGACGGCGACTGGGAGGGGGCGGTGCTGTCCAAGCACGCCGACCCGGCCGACCCCGCCCGGCCCGGCTGGGCGCTGAGCGTGGGAGGGTTCGGCCGCGGCATCACCCGCAACGTCCGCCTGCTGATCGGCGACGGCCAGCAGGGCGCCACCCTGTTCGCCGACGTCTCGCTCACGGTGGCGAGCTTCACCCACCTGGCCGGCGTGATCGACCGGGCCGCCGGCCAGGCCCGCCTGTACGTGGACGGGGCCCTGCGGGCGGCCGCCCCGGTCACGGCCGTGGGCGCGCTCAGCAACACCGAACCGGTCAGGATCGGCAGGGCGGGGAGCGGCCCGGGCGACGGCTTCCGCGGCGTGATCGACGAGGTGCGCCTGTCCCGGGCGGCCAGGGACGGGTTCCACCCCGTGCTCGGCGAGCGCGACGACAGCTACCGCCGCCGCCTGCGCATCTTCCAGCGCTGGACGCTGCCGACCCCGGCGAGCATCCAGGCCGCGCTCAACGACGTCGCCGGCAAGGTCCAGGACGTGGACGACCCGTTCGTGGTCGACGACCAGGACTCGACGCTGGTCAAGGGGGAGCACGCCCTCACCGTCGTCCCGGTCGAGCTGGGCGCGGACGAGACCGTCGACGAGCTGGGCCGGCGCGGCACCGACGAGGCGGACGTGAGCGGCACGCCCGCCCAGGACGGCGGCTTCGACGCGGACCTGCTGGCCGACGGGAGCGACCCCCGCGTCCAGTTCTTCGTCCTGCTGGGCGGCATCCCGACCCAGGAGGGGCCCGCCGCCGATCCCCGCCGGATGCGGGTTGCCACCCGGCGTGCGCTGCTGGCCCTGCTCGACCTGCTCGACGCCCAGGGGGTGGCCGGGAAGCTGCGGGTGCTGGGCGGCTTCTTCCCGGGCGCCCCGGACCTGCGCGCGGTCGGCAGGGCGCTGCTGCTGTCGCACCCGGACCTGCCGCCGGGGCGGCTGGCGGCGCTGGCGCACCGGGCCGGCTTCTCCTGGGTCCAGCACCGGGGCGGCGAGGGCGCGGTGTACGCCTCGGTCGCCTCCACCGAGACTGTCGAGGTCGGCGTCGACGACGCCGGCGGCACGGCCACCCCCGAGCACGGGTTCGACCTGCTCGTCGGCCAGACCCTGGCCCTGGAGGTGCGGCCGCCGCTGCCGGTGGACGCCCTGCCGCGCTGGTCCACGATCGCCTGCGGCGAAGGCCGGGCGTCCTTCGCCGGCAGGGCCGACCTGGCGCAGGCCACCATCTCGGCCACCCGGCCCGGCGAGCTGATCGTCGAGGTGCAGGTGACCCGGGGGACGCGCTCGTTCCCGGCGACCCGGCGCTTCCGGGTGGGCCTGGCGGAGCTGGAAGCCGGCCGGTCGATCTCCGACCAGGGCGCGCTCGGCGCCGGCGAGGCCGTCGCCGGCGACCCGGCCGACGGCGTGTTCGACCCGGCCTACCTGGTGACCGTGACCGACCCGCGGGTCTCGTTCGCGGCCGGGGCGAACACCCGCCGCATGCAGCCGGCCGTGGCCGCCAACCTGCGGCGGCTGCTCGACCTGGTCGCCGGGGACGGGATACCGCGGGTCGCGGCGGCCTGGGACCCGGACGCCACCGGCCTGGCGTCGGTCGGGCGGTCGCTGGTGGTCGCCCGGGGCACGGCGGGCGCCTCGCTCGCCCGACTCGGGGCGCTCGCCCACGCGGCCGGGTTCACCCACGTCGCCAACGACGGCAGCCGCCTGCAGCTGCGGCAGGCGGCCGGCGACCTGGTCACCGTCAGCGGGCCCGACCTGCTCGAGGAGGGCGCCACGGCGGTGCTGACGGTCGCCCCGCAGGCCGGCCCGCGGGCCGCGGCCCTGGCCAGCGCCACCCTGTGGACCGCCAACGCCGGCACCGACACCGTCTCGGCGATCGCGACCGCCGACGGGCGGGTGCTGCGGGCGGTCAAGGTCGGCCTGACGCCCGTGGCCGTGGCGGCCAGCCCGGACGGGGCGCGCGCCTACAGCGCGGACCGGGACGGCAACACGGTCACCGCCGTCGACGCGGCCACCGGGGCGGTGGTCGGGACGGTCGCCCTCGCCGGCGACCCCGTCGCCCTCGCCCACCATCCGACCCAGCCGCTCCTGTACGTCGCCGTGGCGGGAGCCCGGCAGGTCGCCGAGGTCGACACGGCCGCGCTGTCGGTGACCCGCACGGTGGACGTCACCGACCGTCCGGTCGCGCTGGCGGCCGACCCCGCCGGCGGGCGCCTGTGGGTGGCGGGCGACCAGCCGTCGCTGCGGGCGGTCGACCCGGGGTCGTTCGCGGTCACCGCCACGGTGCCCCTGGCCGGGGCGCCGGCCGACGTCGCCGCCTCCGGCGGCCTGGCCTACGTGACCGTCCCCTCCGGCCGGGCGCTGCAGGTCGTCGACGCGGCCACCGCCTCGGTCCAGGCGACCTTCACCGACCTCGGCGCCGCCCCGGACGCGCTGGCGCTGGCCCCGGGCGGCGCCGTGCTGTACGTGACCGACGCGGCCGAGGACCAGGTGTACCTGCGCCAGGCCGACGGCAG
>DASQWY010000532.1:0-3017 GCA_035640005.1 Actinomycetes bacterium | reverse complement strand
AGGGAGGCACTCGGGGCCGGCAGCTACAGGCGACGGGGAACAGCGCCCGCCCCAAGGCCAAGGCATAGCCCTGAACCCCTACAGGGAGAATTCCGCTTCAACCTGTGGAGTCGAGACCGGGACGACGTGTGGATGTCGTCCCGGTCTCCAGTGTGCGCCATCTGCATCCCGTGTCAATGGTCACGTTAATTTGCCAGGGGCTTGGTCATGTTAATTAGCCACCCTCGCCCTTGTTCGCGGTCTCCTGTCGCCCGTATCGGTCGGCGGGCGCGCCCTCCTTTCTCCGCCGGCGCGGCTGTGTGTCGCCACGCGTGCCGCGCTATCCTCCCGCCGCACGGCGACGCGCCCGGAGCGCCCGCATCCGCTCGCGGGCCTGCTCGCGCTTGCGCTCTGCCTGGCAGAGGTCGCAGTAGGCGGACGTCCGTTCCCGGTCGAAGCGGACGACGGTGAAGCGCTCGCCGCAGCCCGTGCACCGCACACGCCGTTCTTTCATGCGCCCCTCCCGTCCTCGTGCTCATCTCTGTTACGCCGTTGTGGGCCGACAACAGCGTCACGTCCCAGTGCGGCCCCTTCCGCTGTCTCCGGGGCGGCGACGGGGCGCTGTCGCCGACGGTAGCTGCGGCCCAGTAGCGTGAGCACGTAGGCGCTGTTGAGCAGGCGATCCAGCAGACCCTCCGCCAGCACCTGGTTGGGGAAGAGCGGGTACAGATCCTGGGTGTCGCGGTTGGTCGTCACGATCAACGAGCCCCGCCGATGGCGCCGGCTGACCAACTCATAGAGGTCCTCGGTCTGGAGCACGGTGTACTCGCGCATGGCGAAGTCGTCCAGGATGAGCACCCGCGAACTCAGGTAGCGACGCAACCGGGGCTGGTAGCTACCGTCAGCGCGGCCCCCGGCCAGGTCGGTCAGGAAGGCGCTCGTCTTGGCGAAGAGCACGCTGTGGTGCTGGCGGCAGGCCTGCACGCCGAGGGCTTGGGCGACGAAGCTCTTGCCCACCCCGGTCGGTCCGCACAGCACCACCGCCGCGTGCTCTTCGATGAACCGCCCGCTGGCTAACTCCCAGATGCGCGCCTTGGGGATCTCGGGATTGTAGCCAAAATCAAAGTCGCGTAGGTCGCAGAGCTCCTCGAAGCGGGCCTGGCGGATGCGCCGATCGAGGCCGTCGGCCTCGCGCCGCGCCAGTTCGTCGTCGAGCAAGAGGGCCAGGAACTCCAGCGGGTCGAGGCCGCGCGTGCGCGCCTCCTCGGCGCGGGAGCCGATCGCGTCGCGCATGCCCGAGAGCTTGAGCTGGCGCAGGCGCGGTTGCAGCGCGTCGAGCGTGATCATACCGCCACCCCCACGTCCGCCCGCGCCGCCCTGGCTGGGGCGAAGGCCTCCGGGCCGCGCAGGAAGGCCCGCGTCGCCCGCGGCTGCGGCGCCTCCTCATCGGCGATCCCCTCCAGGCGACGTTCCAGGATGCCCCGCACGGTGCGGTAGCGCCCGTCGCCGGCCTCCAAGGCGCGCTGACAGGCCCGCTCCAGCCGCTCGCCGCCGTGGTGGTCGCGCAGACGCAGCACCGCCTGTGCCTGACGCACCCCCGTGAGCGTCGGCGGCTCCAGCAGGGCGCGGATGAGCCGGGCTGTCGCGGCGCCGACCAACGTGGCCTGATCCAGGCAGGCCTGGGGCGTCCCACGCAGGAAGGCTTGACCTGCCTCCGGGTAGTGCTCCAGGCGCGAGACCCGGCCGCGCTCCTGCCGCACGTGCGTCGCCACCACCTCCTCGCCATCGTAGATCGTGACCACCCGCGTGCCTAGGCGCACGTCGAGGCGGTGGCCCACGTAGCGGTACGGGACGGAGTACAGGACATTGCCCGCCCGCAGGTGGCAGTCCGCCTGGACCTTGGCCGTCGTCCAGGCCACCTGCTCCCACGGCTGCGCCGGCAGCGGTCGCAACGCCGCACGCTCACGCTCCTGGAACGCCACGAGCGGGCGCTCCCCCGTCGTCCCATGGGTGCGCAAGCCCGCCGTCGTCAGGCACCACTCTACCGCCGCCGTCCTCATGCCCTCCAAGGAGTCGAAGTCGCGCCCGCCGAAGAAACTCGCGCGGGCGTAGGGCACACCGCGCTCGACTTTCGGCTTGTCGGTGGGGTGTGCCGCCCGCGCCGGGTCGACAAGGAACCCGTAGTGC
Source organism: Actinomycetes bacterium (assembly GCA_035640005.1). Classification (GTDB taxonomy): domain Bacteria; phylum Actinomycetota; class CALGFH01; order CALGFH01; family CALGFH01; genus DASQWY01. The sequence continues at coordinate 851 of DASQWY010000532.1, read as the reverse complement.
CGTGCTAACTCGCCGTAGGCCCGGTTGATCCGAGGGTCATAGCGATCGGCCTTGAGGATGCCCGCCGTCAGGTTATCAGGCACGATCCGACGCGGCGTGCCCCCGAAAAAGGCCAGCCCCTTGACGTGCCCCTCGTGCCAGGCCACGGCGTCCTCAGCCAGCACCGGGTAGAGGAACTGATGCCGGCTGTGCGAGAGCGTCATCAAGAAGGCGTACAGCTTGCGCCGGCGGCCCCGGTCCGGGTCGTGCCACAAGCCCACGTAGAAGAAGTCGACTTGCGCCTCCTCGCCCGGCGGCGGGTCGTCCAGCCGGATCGTCGCTCCCGGTGCCCCGCGCATCCGCTCCGGCCACTGCGCGCGGACGTAGCGATGGAACGTCCGCCAGCTCGCCCGCAGCCCCCGCTCGTCCCGCAACCGTTGGTGTAGCACGCTCAGCGGCACCGTCCCCACCCTCTTGTCCAGGTAGTCGCGGTGCTGCGCCACCTCGCTCGCCGCCGGCCCCCGTCCATGGCGTCGCGCCACCCGATCCAGCGCCGCCCGCGTCAGCCGCTCCCATTCCACCTCGCCGCGACGCTCACCACCGCGCGTCAGCCCTACATGCGCGGCGGCGTGGACGTACTTGCGCACCGTCGGCCGCGTGTACCCGAACATGCGCGCGATCGCGCTCACGCTCTCCCCGGCATCCCAGGCCACCAGGACTTCCTTTATATCGGTCACTGTGATCCTCCGCCGTCCCATGGACCACCTCCTCTCTCTAGAGGATGGTCCATGGCTCTACTCACGGAGGGTGGCTAATTAACGTGGCCAATGCCCTGGCCAATTACGATGGCCAGACAGGCCTTCTACCTGGAA
>DASQWY010000531.1:0-5209 GCA_035640005.1 Actinomycetes bacterium | reverse complement strand
GCGGGAGCAGCTGCCGGAGCCGGGCCCGGTCGTCCGCCGGGTGGAGGCGGCCGTCGGCCGGCCGCTGGACCGCTACCCGCCCGCCTGCCACCTGCTCTACCACCAGCAGCAACTGCTGCCGGTCATGGGCCGCGAGACGCTGCACCGGTTCGCGCGCCTGTTCGGCCTGCTCGCCGAGCTGTAGCCTCGGAGCATGTTCTTCCAGCAGCCGCCCAGCTTGCGCAACACCTACCGCTCGGACGTGGTGCTGCACGAGCACCTGCAGCGGCTGCTCCCCGCGGAGGTCCGCGCGGCGGTCGAGCCGGAGCTGGAGCGGATGGGCGAGGCCGCCGCCGGCGAGCTGGCCCGGCTGGCGGAGGAGGCCGAGGCGTCCCCGCCCAGGCTGGTCCAGTACGACCCGTGGGGCAGGCGCGTCGACCGGATCCGGCTCAGCCCAGCCTGGAACGAGCTGCACGCGGCGCAGGCGCGGGCGGGCCTGTGCGCGTGGCCGTACGAGGACCGGCACGGCGCCCACGACCGCGTCGTCCAGCACGCGCTGCTGCACCTGTACGCCCCCTCCTCCGCCGTCTACACCTGCCACGTGGCCATGACCGACGCGGCCGCCCGGGTACTGCTGGACCACGCCCCCGGCGAGCTGCGCGACCGGGTCGTGCCCCGGCTGACCAGCCGCGACCCCGGGCGGGCGTGGACGTCCGGGCAGTGGATGACCGAGCGCGAGGGCGGCTCCGACGTCGGCAACACCGCCACGATGGCGCGGCGCGACCAGGAGGGGCGCTGGCGCCTGCACGGCGTCAAGTGGTTCACCTCGGCGGTGACCGCCGACTGCGCGCTGGCGCTGGCGCGGCCCGAGGGCGCCCCGGCGGGTAGCCGCGGCCTCGGCCTGTTCCTGGTCGAGCGGGTCGACCCGCACAGCGGCCGTACCCAGGTCGGCGACACCATCCTGGTGAACCGGCTGAAGGACAAGCTCGGCACCAGGGCGCTGCCGACCGCGGAGCTGACCCTGGCGGGCGCGGCGGCCACCCCGGTGGGCGGGGTCGACGCGGGCCTCAAGAAGATCGCCGGGATGCTCAACGTCACCCGCCTGCACAACGCGGTCAGCGCCGCCGCCGGCATGCGGCGCGGGGTCGACCTGGCGGTGGCGTACGCGGGGGTGCGCCACGCGTTCGGGCGGCCGCTGGCCGAGCTGCCGCTGCACCGGGCGACCCTGGAGGACCTGGCGGTCGAGGCGGAGGCGGCGTTCGCGCTGACGGCGCGGGCCATGCAGCTGCAGGGCCTCCTCGAGCACGGGCAGGCGAGCGAGCCGGAGCGGCGCGCGCTGCGGGCGCTGGTCCCGACCGTCAAGCTGCTCACCGCCAAGGACGCGGTCGCCCACGCCAGCGAGGTGCTGGAGGCCTTCGGCGGCGCCGGCTACGTCGAGGACGGCGGCATCCCGCGGCTGCTGCGCGACGCGCAGGTGCTGCCGATCTGGGAGGGCACCAGCAACGTGCTCAGCCTCGACCTGCTGCGCGCGGAGTCCAGGGAGGGCGCGGTGAGCGCGCTGCTGGCGGACCTGTCCGAGCAGCTCGCCGCCGCCCGCGAGGCGGCGGGTCCGGCGGGGGTGGCGGCCGAGCTCGCCGAGCGCTCCGGCTCCTGGCTGCGGCGGGCCGTGCGCGCCTGGCCGGACATGGACGAGGACCTGCGGCAGGAGGGGATGCGCGAGTTCGCGCTGCGCCTGGGCCGCGGCTACGCGGCGGCGCTGCTGGCCCGGCACGCCGCCCACCGCCGCGCGCTGGGGGACGGCGAGCGCGCCGCCCGCGCCGCCGGCCGCTACGCCAGGCGCTGGCTGGACGCCGCCCCACTGTGGCCGCCGGACGAAGGCGCCGACCGGCGCTCCCCGTCGCTGTCGAGCGCCGACGCGCCGTAGCCGCCCCGGCCGCGCCGCCCCGCGCCGTCCACCTCCTGCCCCACGGCGGGCTGCGGTGAGCGTAGGGCAAGATCCGCCTCCTAGCCGATTGCCCGGCGCCCACCCGCACCGCTAGGTTGCGGTGCTCGGGGCCGCCCGCGAGCAGCTTACGGGCAGGGCCGGCCGGGACGGCCGGCGGGGGAGCGGACACAGCACGCACGCCCGAACACCGCGACCGGGAGGCGGCCCGCCTCCCGCAGACCCGAAAGCGAACAGATGGCCCGAAGCTCATCGATCCGTTCCAACATGGTCGCCACCCTGGTCGTCCCGCTGCTGGCGCTGGCGGCCGTCTCGCTGGTCGGCATCCACTCGAACCTATCGCAGAGCGCGAAAGCCGCGCGCATGAACGAGCTCGCCCACTTCGCCGGGGCGCTCACACCGGTGATCCACGAGCTGCAGGGCGAGCGGACCCTCTCCGGCAGCTACATCGCCAGCGACCGGCGGGCCGGCCGCGCGGACCTGGTCGCCCAGCGGCTGGCGACCGACCAGGTGGTCGCCGCCTATCGCGTCGCCGCGGGCCGGCTCGACCTGCCCCGCGGCGAGCGGGCGCTGCGGGAGCGGATCGACCACGGGATGCGGGTGCTCGGCAAGCTGCCCACGCAGCGCTCGGTGATCGACACCACGCCGCTGACCGCCGAGGACGAGATGGTACAACCCGGCCTCGAGCAGCACGGTCAGGCCGACCTGCAGCCGGGCATGGACCACGCGGCGATCGACAGCCCGCACCAGGCGCTGGACCAGTACACCGACACTATCAACGACCTGCTGGACGTCAACGGCGCGATCGCCCCGACCACCGATGACAAGGCGCTGTTCGACACCCTGGCGGCCTCGGTGGCGCTGTCGCGCGCCAAGGACTTCGCCGACCTGCAGCGCGGGCTGCTGTTCGAGGTGTTCTCCGAAGGCCGCTTCGGCATGAACCAGCACGGCCGGCTGACCGCGCTGGTCGCCGGCGAGGACATCTACTCCGCGCAGTTCGAGAGCTTCGCCACGGCGGCGCAGCGGAGCGACCTGGACCGCGCGCTGGCCAGCCCCGAGGCGCGCAAGGTCGAGCAGCTCACGCAGATGGCCGCCGTCCACGAGAACGACCAGCACCTGATGGTCGACCAGCACGAGTGGTTCCGCGACGCCAGCGGCAAGCTGGACCGGCTGCGCCAGCTCGAGCAGCGGCTCAGCGCCGACATCATCGCCACCAGCGCGGCGACCAAAGCCCACGCCGACCGCGAGGCCCTGCTGTACAGCCTGCTGCTGGCCGCCACGGTGGTGCTGGCGGTGGCGGTCTCGCTGGTCAACGCGCGCCTGCTGATCCGGCGGGTCATCCGGCTCAAGAACGCCGCCGACGACGTCGCCCAGCGGCGCCTGCCCGAGGTCGTCCAGCGGCTGCGGGACGGGGAGCCGGTCGAGCCGGAGGCGGGGCCGCCCGCCACGATCGGCAGCGGCTCCGCCGACGAGCTGGGCCAGCTCGCGCGGGCGTTCGACTCGGTGCACCGGGTGGCCGTGCAGGTCGCCGGGAAGGAGGCGGCGCTGCGGCGTGGCATCAGCGAGATGTTCCTCAACCTCGCCCGGCGCAGCCAGAGCCTGGCCGACCGGCAGCTGGAGGTCCTGCACGCCCTCCGCGGCCAGCAGCCCACCCACGAGCTGGCGGCTGGCCTGGGCGAGCTCGACCAGCTCGCCACCCGCATGCACCGCAACGCCGAGAACCTGATCGTGCTGTCCGGCGCGCAGACCGCGCGGCGCTGGCGCGGGCCCGTCCCGGTCGCGGAGGTCGTGGCGGCGGCGTGCGAGGAGGTCAACGAGGACCGCCGGGTCAGGCCGCCGAGGATCGAGCACGCCCTGGTCCTGGCGCACGCCGCCACCGATGTGGCGCACCTGCTTGCCGAGCTGGTCGAGAACGCCCTCGCGTTCTCCTCGCCCGAGGCAAGGGTGACGATCTCGGGCCAGCGCCTGCCGGCCGGCTACGTCCTCGAGGTCGAGGACCAGGGCATCGGCATGAGCGACGAGCAGCTCGTCGAGGTCAACCAGCGCCTGGCCGACCCGCCCATGGCCGACCTCGCGACCGGCAGGATGCTCGGCTTCTTCGTCGCCGGGCAGCTCATCCGCAGGCACGGCATCAAGGTGCAGCTGCGCCACTCCTGGTACGGCGGCATCACCGCGCTGGTCCGGGTGCCCAACGAGCTGCTCCAGCCGGTGGCGCCGGACCTGGTACCGGACGGCCCGCTGCCGGCGGCCACCGCCGCGACCGGCACCGGCCGTCCCGCCCTCGCGCCGCCCGACCTCGACCTGCCGGGGCCGGGGCGCCCGGTGCTCGCGACGCACCCGCCGCTGCGGCGCCACCCGGGCCACGCGCCCAACGCCGGCGCGGTCGACCAGCGCCGTCCGGGCTGAGCCAGCCGATCACCGAGCGCTGGCGGCCGGGTCGAACTCCGGGGTCTCACAGGTCTCCCGGCGGAACCCGTCGCCCGGGTCAGCTCCGGTAGACGAGCATCGGGGTGCCGACCGGCAGCCGGTCGTAGAGCCGGTCCATCGCCGCGATGGTGATGCGGATGCAGCCGTGGCTGGCGGGGAACGGCGGCACCGAGTAGGCGCCGTGCAGGGCGTAGCCGCCGGTGAAGTAGGCGGGCCGGTACAGCAGCCCGAGGTCGCTCTTGCGCCAGGCGTTGATCTTGCGCTGGATCTGGAAGCTGCCGAGCGGGGTCACCGCCACGCGGACGTCGCCGTGGACGGTGTAGGTCTGCCCGGAGGCGGAGGAGGCGTCCAGGATCTCCTGGATCCTGCCGTCCTTGACCAGGTAGACGACTTGCAGGGTCAGGTCGGCCTCGACGTGGAAGCCGGCCTTGCGCGACCGCGGGCTGGGCACCCGCGGGTGCTGGAGCGCCTTGCGGGTCAGCGGCCCCACCACGCCGTCGCGGTCCAGGCGGTTGACCTTCTGGAAGGCGACCACCGCGTGCTGGGTCTCCGAGCCGAACTCGCCGTCGGCCTGGTGGACCTGGTAGCCGAGCTGCGCCAGCCGGCGCTGCAGCGCCTTCACCGCGGGGCCCTGGGAGCCGGACCGGAGCTTGGCCGGCTCGGCCGGCTTCTTCGGCTTCGCCTTCGGCCTGGTCGTGGTGGTGGGCGGGGTGGTGGCCGTGGTCGTTGGCACGGTCGCGGGCGCCGTGGTCGCCGCCGCCGTGGACGTCGACGGCGCGGCGGTGGTGGACGGCGCCTGGGCGGTCGCCCGGGAGCCGCGGCTCCCGTCGCAGGCGGCCAGCGCCAGCGCCGCCGCCAGCC
>DASQWY010000530.1:0-10891 GCA_035640005.1 Actinomycetes bacterium | reverse complement strand
CACAGGCCCCCCTGTTCGACGGCGTCCGGACGAACGGCGCGATCCTCGCTCCTGGCAGGGGACATCGCAAGGGTTGGAGGGGTCCGGGGCACCCGGAGGGTCGGGCGAGCTAGGCTGCGTTGGGGGAAGTGGGCCAACGCGAAGGAGCCACCATGCGCGACGTCGCCCCGAACATGACCGACTACCTGGCCACGCGAGCCTCCTTCCGGCTGGAGGTGCCCGAGACCTGGAACTACGCCCGCGACGTGGTCGACGCCTGGACGGCCAGGGAGCCCGGCAAGCTGGCCCTGCTGGCGGTCGGGCCCGACGGCGGCAACCCCCGCCGCTCCAGCTTCGCCGACCTGTCCGAGCGCTCCAACCGGGCCGCCAACTTCCTGGCCGCCCAGGGGGTCCGCAAGGGCGACCGGGTGTTCGTGATGCTGCCGCGCATCCCCGACTGGTACGACGTGGTCCTCGGCTGCATCAAGCTCGGCGCCGTGCCGATGCCCGGCACCACCCTGCTCACCCCGCGCGACATCGCCTACCGGGTCAGCAGGGCCGACGCGGCCGTGGCCGTGGTCGACGCCGAGGGCACCACCAAGGTCAACCAGGTGGCCGACGACTGCCCCAGCCTGCGCCGGCGCATCTACGTGGCCGGCGGCGGCTACGGCGGCATCGGCGAGGCGAGCGGCCGCGGCTGGGCGTCGTGGGCCGACGGCGTGGCCGCGGCCGAGCCAACCCCGCCCGACGTCGAGCCCACCAGGTCCGACGACCCGATGCTGCTGTACTTCACCTCCGGCACGGTCGCCTACCCGAAGATGGTGCTGCACACCCAGGCGTCGCTGGGCATCGGCCACCAGGTCACCGCCCGCTTCTGGCAGGACCTCAAGCCCGACGACCTGCACTGGACGCTGAGCGACTTCGGCTGGGCCAAGGCGGCCTGGGGCAAGCTGTTCGGCCAGTGGGCGGTCGGCGCCGCCAACTTCCTGTGGGACCTGCGCGGCAAGCCGGACTTCGACCTGATGCTGCGGCTGGTAGGCGAGCACGGCGTGACCACCTTCTGCGCACCGCCGACGGTGTTCCGCGCGCTGGTCCAGCTGGACCTGGGCCGGTACGACTGGTCGAGCCTGCGCCACTGCGTGTCGGCCGGGGAGCCGCTCAACCCCGAGGTCATCAAGGTCTGGAAGGACGCGACGGGCCTGACCGTCTACGACGGCTACGGCCAGACCGAGACGGTCAACCTGGTCGCTAACTACCGCTGCCTGGAGGTCCGGCCCGGGTCGATGGGCAAGCCAACGCCCGGCTTCGACGTGTGCGTGGTGGACGACGACGGCAAGGTGCTCGGCCCGGGCGAGGAGGGCCACGTCGCCGTGCGGGTCTCCCCGGAGCGGCCGGTGGGGCTGTTCCGCGAGTACTGGCGCGACCCGGAGGCCACCGCCGCCGCGTTCCAGGGCGACTGGTACTTCACCGGCGACCGCGCGCAGGTGGACGAGGACGGCTACTTCTGGTTCGTCGGCCGCGCCGACGACGTGATCCTTTCGGCCGCCTACCGCATCGGCCCGTTCGAGGTGGAGTCGGCGCTGGTGGAGCACCCGGCGGTGACCGAGGCGGCGGTGGTGGGCAAGCCCGACCCCGACCGCGGCCAGATCGTCAAGGCGTTCGTGATCCTCGCCGCCGGGCAGCGCGGCTCGGACGAGCTGGTCCGGGAGCTGCAGGACCACTGCAAGCGGGTCACGGCGCCGTACAAGTACCCGCGGGAGATCGAGTTCGTGGAGGAGCTGCCCAAGACGATCTCCGGCAAGATCCGCCGGGTCGAGCTGCGCGAGCGCGAGGTCACCGGTTAGTCACTGGTCTCCCCGGTCGGCTGGAAGGCGTGCCTGAGGTCATACCTCGCCACCTTCCGGCCGAGGCCGACGCCGGCGACGCTCGAGAAGCGGTAGTGAAGCCCCGCCCAGAGTCGGGCGTCGATGATCTCATTTCGGAGGTCGTTGGGCGTCCTGAAATGACGCGCCGCGCTCATGTTCCCGGGCGGCCCGGCGGCATCGAAGCCGTGGATGTCCAGGTTGATGTGGTCCGTGCCCAGGAAGGCGCCGAAGACCTCGGCCATCGCCGACGTGATCGTGCCGTGCGCGGCCGGGTACTCGGGATGGTTGGGGGTGGTCAGGAGCGGCCGCCAGCCGGTCCGCTCCACCGTCGCCGCGTTCCCGTCGTCGTAGCCCGGCACGGGGCCGAAGCCGTCCGCGACCACGGCGGTGGGGTCGATCGCGGTGACCGGCCGCCAGAACAGGTAGTGGTACTTGGCGTGCAAGCCGGACATGAGGGCGTCGGCGCCGACGTCGTTGACCATCGCCAGTAGCCGCGCCGTCCTGCGCGGGCCGAGGCCACGGGTGGCGGCGAGGTCGCGCCCGGCCTGGTTGTACTGGCGGACCACGTTCGCCGACCAGAACCACGCGACCGCGGTCTGCCTGTCGCTGCGCACGCTGCCGGTCGCCGCGCCGTAGGCCTTGACCTCGTTGAACGCCTCGATCCACCGGTCGCTCTGGAGCGACGGCGGCGGGTCGGGCAGGAACCGGTCCAGGCTCGGCAGGACGAACGGGCGAACGCTCCCCACCCACGGCGTCTGCGGGGCGGCGAACGGCGGCGTCAGCCGCCACACGCCCGGGCCGGGCGGCAGCGTCGGGAACGACGAGGTCACGCCGACGGGCGTCCGGCGCCCATCGGGGTTGGGACCGGTGGTCCGGCGATAGATCACCTCGTTGGCGGCCACCAGGCCGACGGCGGCGCCCAGACCGCCGTCGGCGGTGCACCCGTCAAGGTTCGAGGGCGACAGCGAATCGGCGTAGTCGGCGTCGAGGTTTGCCACCAGCGCCGGGACCGACGAGAAGTAGTAGCGGAGCGTCCGGTAGGCGGCCTCGACCGCCGCGCAGTCGACCGAGGCCCTCGCCGGCGCGGTGATCGTCGAGCCGAGTGGCTCGTAGCCGCCCTCGATCGCCACCACGGCGTTGTAGACGGCCGTCGACGCGTAGGCCATGTAGATGAAGCCCTCCGCCTGGAAGGCGCCCGACCCCGCGACCGTGTCCTCGGCGATCCTGTTCCACTGCGCGACCGTGTTCGCGGGCGGCGGGGCCGCCGTCGCGGCCCGCGTCGGGCCCGTCAGCGCGGCGACGGCGACCGTCAGGGCGATGACGACCATCACACGGCACCTCATGCTGGAGCTACCTCCCGTTCGGCGGTTTCCACTGCTCGGCGTCGAGGCTGGCGCGCGGCCCTTTGCGCGGGCGTTGCTCGGCTTTGCGCCGATCGGGTCGTAGACTCGGCGCGGTGAGGTCGTGGGCGGAGTGCTGGAGTTCCAGGTACTGGGGCCGGTCGAGGTCGTCCTCGACGGCGTGGCCAAGCGGATCGGGTCGCCGGTCCAGCGGACGCTGCTCGCGCTGCTCCTGATGCACCCGAACCAGGTCGTGCCGACGGACCGGATCGTCGAGGTGCTCTGGCCCGACAACCCACCGGAAGCCCGACGGAGGCTCTGGTTCCACGTCTCGAAGCTGCGGGGGCTGCTCCAGCCGGGCCGGACGCTGGAGACGCACCCGACCGGCTACACCCTTCGGATCGATCCCGACCGGCTCGATGCGGCGCGGTTCGAGCGCCTCACCCGCTCCGCGCGGGCGGCGGTCGACGACGAACCCGCGCACGCGGGCGAGCTGCTCCGACGAGCGCTCGCCCTCTGGCGGGGGACGCCCTTCGCCGACGTCCTCCACGAGGACGCCGTCTCGTCGGAGGTCGCCCGGCTGGACGAGCTTCGCCTGGCGGCGCTGGAGGACCGTCTCGAGTCCGACCTCGCCCTCGGACGAGCAGGCGAGCTGGTCCCCGAGCTCGAAGCGCTGGTCTCCAGGCACCCCTTCCGCGAGCGCCTGCGCGCCCAGCTCATGCTCGCCCTCTACCGCGCCGGGAGGCAGGCGCAGGCCCTCGCGGCCTACCGCCAGGCGCGGCATGCGCTCGTCGAGGAGCTCGGGATCGAGCCGGGCGAGGGGCTGAGGGAGCTCCACACGCGGATGCTCGCCCACGATCCCACCCTCGCCGGCAGGCGTCCTCGGCACGCGACCGCGCCACGGGAGGAGCGGAAGGTCGTCACGGTCTTCCTTGCCGACCTCCTCGACGTCACGGCGGCCGGCGAGCAGCTCGACCCGGAGGACCTTCGCGCCTTCGTCATGCCCTACTACGCCCACATTCGCGGCGAGCTGGAGCGCTTCGGCGGCAACGTCGAGAGGTTCGCCGGCGACGCCGCCGTGGCGCTCTTCGGCGCCCCGGTCGCCCACGAGGACGACCCCGAGCGAGCGGTCCGCGCGGCGCTCGCCATCCGCGACTGGCTCGCCGAGCGGGACGAGCCCAGGCGGGTGCGGATCGCCATCGCGACCGGGCAGGCGCACGTCACGCTCGGCGCCCTCGTGCCGGAAGGGACGCCGGTGGCCGTGGGCGAGGTCGTCGGCGCGGCCGCCCGCCTGCGGGCGGCCACCCCGGCGGGTGGCGTCCTCGTCGGCGAGCAGACGTTCCGCGCGACCAGGCACGCGGTCCAGTACCGGGAAGCAGGGCCGGTCGCCACACCGGGGGGCAGGGCCCCGATCCGGGCCTGGGAGGCCGTCCGCGTGCTGGCACGGCCGGGCGTCGACCTCTCACGGCACCATTCGCCCTTCGTTGGCCGCGGCCGCGAGCTCGCCGCCCTCCAGGGGCGGCTCGCGTGGGCCGCCTCCGAACGCTCGCCCCAGCTCGTCACGATCCTGGGGGTTCCCGGCATCGGCAAGACGCGCCTGGTCGCGGAGCTGCGGGAGGCGACCCTGGGGGCGGGCGAGCCGCCGAGGTGGCTCCAGGGCCGCTCGCTCCCCTACGGCGAAGGGCCCAGCGTCTGGGCGCTCGGAGAGATGGTCAAGGCGGAGGCCGGGATCCTGGAGAGCGACGCGACGCAGCAGGTCGACCGCAAGCTCCGGACGGCGGTGCGCCGGATCGTCGAGGATCCGGCCGTGGCCGGCCGGATCGCGGCCTACCTGGGCGCCCTCATCGGTCTCGGCGGCGAGGAGCTCGCCACCGCCGACCGCCGGGGCGAGACGTTCGCGGCGTGGCGGCACTTCCTCGAGGCGCTCGCCGACGACCGCCCGCTCGTGCTGCTCTTCGAGGACCTTCACTGGGCGGACGAGGCGCTGCTCGACTTCGTCGACGAGCTCGTCGACCGCGTCGGCGGCGTGCCGCTCCTGGTGGTGGTGACGGCCCGGCCGGAGCTGCTCGAACGCCGGCCCGGCTGGGCGGGCGGCAAGCCGGGCGCGCTCACGATCTCGCTGCCCCCCTTGTCCCAGGGCGATACCACCCGGCTGGTCGCCGCGCTGCTGGAGCGGCCGGCGCTTCCGGCCGAGCGGCAGGAGGCCCTGCTCGCTCGCATTGGCGGCAACCCGCTCTACGCGGAGCAGTTCTGCCGGATCCTGGTCGAGCACGGCCGGCTGGAGGAGCTGCCGGACAGCCTGCACGGCATCATCGCGGCACGCCTGGACGCGCTGGCCGATCCCGAGAAGCGGTTGCTGCAGGACGCGGCCGTCGTCGGCAAGGTGTTCTGGGCCGGCGCGCTCGAGTCGATCGGTGGCATCTCGCGCCGGGACGCCGAGGAGCTGCTGCAGGCGCTCGTCCGCAGGGAGTTCCTCCAGCGGGCGCGCCGCTCGTCGGTCGCGGGCGATACCGAGTACGCGTTCCGCCACGAGCTGCTCCGGGACGTCGCCTACGAGCAGATCCCCCGCGCGGGGAGGGCCGAGCGCCACCGGCGCGCGGCCGGATGGATCGACTCCCTGGGCCGCCCGGAAGACCATGCCGAGCTGCTGGCCCACCACTACCTCGCCGCGCTCGAGGGTCCGCGCGCGGCGGGCGTGGACGTCGCGATGCTGGTGGGGCGGGCCGAGGAGGCGCTGCACCGCGCCGGCCTGCGGGCGATCAGGCTGTCGGCGAACGAGCGGGCGGTGGACCACTTCTCCCGCGCGATCGCCCTGGTGGGCCGGCTTCCCGAGGGCGACGAGCGCGGCCGCACGGAGGCGGAGCTGCAGCTGCAGCTGGGGGTCGCGCTGTTCGCGCTGCGCGGGTTGGGCGCACCGGAGGTGGAGCGAGCCTACGCGCGGGCCACCGAGCTGATGATGGCGAGCGGTCCCGCCGCCGAGCAGTTCCCGGCCCACTTCGGCCTCGCCATCTACCACGGGCATCGCGGCGACTTCGACCGCTCGATGCGCCTGGTCGACAGGCTGACGGAGCTGGCCTCCGAGGGCGACGACTCGATGAGGCTCCAGGCCCTCCACGCCCGCTGGATGAACTCGCTGTGGAACGGCCGGGTCGAGGACGCCGTCGCCGCGGCCGACGAGGGCCGGGCCATCTACCGCCCCGAGGTCCACCACGCCACCTCCTTCCTCTACGGCAACCACGATCCCGGCGTCTGCGCGTTGGCGCTCCAAGCCCTGGCCTTCGCCTTGCGGGGCGAGTCGGTGACGGCGGTGACCCAGATGCACGAGGCCATCTCCCTCGGCGAGGCACTGGGGCACGCGGCGACCCTGGCCCAGCCGCTGACGCAGCTACCGTGGGTCCTGCAGATCAACGGCGACACGGAGGCGGCGCTGCGGCAGGCGGAGCGGGCCTTGGCGCTCGAGCGCGAGGTCGTCCACCCGCAGTTCTTCGGCATCGCGCACGCGATCCGCGGCTGGGCGCTCTCCTGCCTTGGGCGGGACGGGGAGGGCGTCGCGGAGCTCGAGCGGGCGCTCCGGGACGAGCTCCGGGCCAGCGACGTCTGGGCCGCCATGATCGGGGCGCTGCTCGCCGAGGTCCACCTGCGCCGCGGCCGCCGGGAGGCGGCCAGGGGCGTCCTCGACCACCTGCGGTCGCGCACCCGGTCGATGCCCACGTACTGCTACGAGCCCGAGCTTCTCCGCGTCGAGGGCGAGCGGCTGCGCCTGGAGGGGCGCGAGGAAAACGCCCGCCGGCTCCTGCTGCAGGCGATCTCCACCGCCCGGCGGCATGGTTCGTGGGCCCTGGCGGTCCGGTCCGCGCTGGCGCTCACGCGTGCGCCCTCGGCCGGGCACGACGCCGACCTGCGGCTGCTCGGCGACCTGGTTGCGCGCCTCCCTCCCGGGAACGACACCGACTACGGGCGCGAGGCCAGGGCCCTCCTCGGCGGCGGCGTCGCGGCGAGCGCGCAATAGGGCGGAGGGACCTGTCCCCCGCCGGGGGGACAGGCAGGAGGACCCAATCGGCCTATTGGCTCGAACATCTCGAACGGTCAGCATGCCCGTCGTTTCGAGGCCGTGGTACGACAGCTGGGGGATGCATGTCGTTAGCCCTTCACGCCCGGACGCCGATCCGGGTGCTCATCGCGGACGGTGTTCCCGAGCTGCGCGGCCTGCTGCGGCGGGGCCTGCAGGGGCGCGGCTTCGAGCTGGTCGGCGAGGCCGGCGACGGCGCCGAGACGCTGCGGCTGGCCGGCGGCGTCCGCCCCGACGCGATCCTGCTGGGCCTCTGCATGCCCGGCCTGGACGGCCTCGAGCTGCTGGCCGAGCTGCACCGCCGCCTGCCGGCCGCCAGGGTGGTCGCGCTGTCGCCCCCCGACCGCGGCGACCTGCGCCGGCGCGCCCTGGACGGCGGCGCCGACGCGCTGCTGGAGCAGGACGTCGACGCCGACACCCTGGTCGCCACCCTGCGGGCGGTCTGCGGGCAGGGCCCCACGCCGGTCCCGCTCCCCCAGGTGGCCGGCGCCTCCGCGAGCGGCGAGGGCGAGCTGGAGCGGATCTGGAGCCCGCTGGCGGCCGCGCCGCTGCCCACCGCGGTGGTCGGCCCCGACGGCCGCTTCCTGCGGGTCAACGACGCCCTCTGCGAGCTGGTCGGGCATCCGGCGCCGGCGCTGCTGGCGGCGGGGTTCCCGGCCGTCGTCCACCCCGAGGACCGCGACGCCGACCTGGAGCAGCTCGGCCGGCTGGTCGCCGGCGAGGCCGTCGCCTACCGGCTGCGCCAGCGCTGCCGCCGCGTCGACGGCGAGGCCTTCCCGGTGGTCTGCAACGCCTGGCTGGTCACCGACGCCCGCGGCGCGCCGCTGCACCTGGACGCCCACGGGCGGCCGCGGTACGTGGTCCGCCAGCTGGTCGACCTGCGCGAGGGCCGGCGGCCCGAGGACCAGCTGGCCTGGCGGGTCACCCACGACGCCCTCACCGGCCTGCCCAACCGCAGCCTGTTCCTGGACCGCCTGGAGATGATCATGGCCCGGCTCGGCCGCGACCCGGGCCTGGCCGCGGTGCTGGTGCTGGACCTCGACCGCTTCAAGGAGGTCGCCGAGCGCGTCGGCGACGACGCCGTTGACGGGCTGCTGGTCGCCCTGGCCGGGCGGCTCCGCTCGATCCTGCGGCCGAGCGACACGGTGGCCCGCTTCGGCAGCGACGAGTTCGCCGTGCTGTGCGCCGCCCTCGCCCACGAGCGGGACGCGGTGCGGCTGGCCGAGCGGATCATCTCCGGGCTGTCCACCCCGTTCGCGGTCGGCGGCCAGGAGATCGTGGTGGAGGCCAGCATCGGCATCGCCCTGTCCCGCTCGCCCAGCCGGCGGGCCGAGTCGCTGCTGCTGGACGCCGACGCGGCCATGCAGCGCGCCAAGCAGCGCGGGGGCGGCGGCTACGAGCTGTCGGACGAGGCGGTCCGGGCCCAGCTCATCGAGCGGCTGGAGACCGAGCGCGCGCTGCGCCGGGCGATCGACCGGGGCGAGCTGCGCCTGCGCTACCAGCCGATCGTCTCGCTCAAGGAGGGCCGCCTGGTCGGGGTCGAGGCGCTGGTCCGATGGGAGCAGCCCGGCGCCGGCCAGCTGCTGCCCGGCGAGTTCGTGCCGTTCGCCGAGGAGACCGGCCTGATCGTGCCGCTCGGCGCCTGGGTGCTGGAGGAGGCCTGCCGCCAGGCGGCCTGCTGGCGGTCGGGCGGCGGGCGCGCCGCCGCGCCGACCGTGCACGTCAACCTTTCCCCGCGCCAGTTCGGCGAGCCGCACCTGGTGGACCTGGTGGCCGGGGCGCTGGCCGACACCGGCACCGACCCCGAGCGGCTGTGCCTGGAGGTGACCGAGCGGGCGCTGGCGACCAACCCGGTGTCGGCCGCGACCACCTGCAAGCGCCTGTCGGCCCTGGGCGTCGGGCTGGCCGTCGACGACTTCGGCACCGGCTACTCGTCGCTGACCAGCCTGCAGTACCTGCCGCTGGCGGCGCTCAAGGTCGACCGGGCGTTCGTGGCCCGCCTGGACCTCGACCCGGAGGACGATGCGATGGTGGCGGCCGTGACCGGCCTGGCCCACACCCTCGGGCTCACGGTGATCGCCGAGGGGGTCGAGACCGGCCGCCAGCTCGCCCGCCTGGACGCGCTCGGCTGCGACGCCGCCCAGGGCTACCTGTTCGCCCGCCCCGAGACCGCCAGCCGGGTCGGCGAGCTCCTCGGCCAGGACCGCCGCTGGCAGTGACCCTGGCACCCCCCCCCCGCGCTCAGGCGAGCCGGCGGGCGGGGCGGCCGGCCCGTCGTTGCCACGCCCTCAGGAACCTCGCGACGCTGCCCGCCGTCCACACCGGCGTCGCCTTGAGGACAGCCACCGGCCGAGGGAAGTCGGGCTTGCCGCTGACGATCGATGCGCGCTGCCGGGAGACCCCGAGCCGCTCAGCCAGCTCGGCCATCCCGTACAGCTCGGGGAAGGCGGGTCGCACCAGCTCGGCGTCGAGGTCGCGCTCGGTCACCACCTCGACCTGGTGGAGCGGCCAGCTTGGCAGCCCGATTGCCCGCGCCGCGCTCTGGAACAGCTCGCGCGCCAGGACGAGCGCCTCGACGGGCTCGGCGGCGCAGACGGAGAGGCGGGCACCGTACCGGACCAGGTCGTCGGACGGCTCCTCGGGCGAGCCGGTGACGGCAGCGTCACGACCGGCGAGCCGGTCGAGCAGTTCGCCGAGCAGCGCCTGGTCGTACGGCTCCGCACCAGCGGCCTCCAGCCGCACGCTCCACCACGCCTGTCCCTCCGGGTCGTTCATTCGTCTCCTCGCGGTTCGCCATCGGGCGGCGGCCAGATGAGCCCAGCTCGCCGCAGCTCGGCCAGCTTGTTGACCGGCGTCCGTTGGCTGCTCGGTGTGCCTGGGAGGACGACCGGCGGTCTGCTCATGTCCGACGGCAAGAACAATTAGTGCTTCGTGCGCCGCTCGACCCGCCATCCCTGCGCCTCGGCCGCCCGCACGAGCGCCTTCAACAGCTTGGCCCAGTCCATGGTGCAGAATCCGATGATAGTTGTCAATGATTTGGTGGTTCATGATCCCGGAGAATGACAGTAGGTGGAACCGGCATGCGCCGTGGTCGGCCATCCACAGCCCCGAGGGGCCCCAGCCCACACCGGGGGAACCGGCCGGGGTCGGCTGGTGTACCAGGGGAGACCGAGTCCGTGGAGGGCCGACCACTGGACGACCAGGAGCTCGTCGCGCTGGCGCGGAAGGGTGATGCCCGTGCCTACGAGGCGCTGGTCCGGCGCTACCAGGAGCTGGCCTTCCGGACCGCCTGGGTGATCGCGGGCAGCGCGGCCGACGCCGAGGACGCCGCCCAGGAGGGGTTCGTGAAGGCCTGGTCCGCCATGTCGCGGTTCCGCGCCGGCGCCGCGTTCCGCCCGTGGCTGCTGGCGATCGTGGCCAACGAGGCCCGCAACCGCCGCCGCTCCGGCCGGCGCCAGGAGGACCTCGCGCTGCGGGTCGCCGAGGACCGCCCCTCGGGGGACGCGGCCCCGTCCCCCGAGGCGGCGGCGCTGGCCGCCGAGCGGCGCCGGCTGCTGCTGGCGGCCGTCAACCGCCTGCCCGACGCCGACCGGCGGGTGATCGCCTGCCGCTGGTTCCTGGAGCTGTCGGAGGCGGAG
>DASQWY010000529.1:0-7746 GCA_035640005.1 Actinomycetes bacterium | reverse complement strand
CGCAACGACGTCAACGTCGGCATCCAGTACATCTCCTCGTGGCTGCGCGGCCAGGGCGCCGCGCCGATCTTCAACCTGATGGAGGACGCCGCCACCGCCGAGATCGCCAGGTCCCAGGTGTGGCAGTGGGTCCACAACGGGGTCAAGCTGGCCGAGGGCCAGGCGGTCACCGCCGAGCTGGTCCGCCAGACCGCCACCGAGGAGCTGGAGAAGATCCGCGAGCACGTCGGCGACGAGTTCTTCTACGGCCAGGGCCGACCAGAGCAGTCGAGGGCCTTGTTCGAACAGGTGGCCCTCTCCGATACCTTCGAGGAGTTCCTAACCCTCCCCGCCTACGAATTCCTGGAGTGACCGCGGGAGGTACCGATGGACAGGGAAGCGCTGATCCAGCGGATGGTCGAGGTCGCCGGCCCGGACGGGGTGATCTCCGAACGGAACCAGCTGCGCACCTACGAGTGCGACGGGCTGACCGCCTTCCGCGTGATCCCCAGCGTGGTGGTGCTGCCGGAGACGGCCGCGCAGGTGCAGGCGGTGGTGCCGACCTGCCGGGAGGCCGGGGTGCCGTTCGTGGCCCGCGGCAGCGGCACCGGGCTGTCCGGCGGCGCCCTGCCGGTCAGCGACGGGGTGCTGGTGGTGCTGTCGCGGATGCGCAGCATCCTCGAGGTCGACCTGGACAACCAGCGGGCGGTGGTCGAGCCGGGCGTGCTCAACCTGTCGGTCAGCAAGGCGGTGGCCGGCGACGGCTTCTACTACGCCCCCGACCCCTCCAGCCAGCAGGTCTGCTCGATCGGCGGCAACGTGGCGGAGAACTCCGGCGGCGCCCACTGCCTCAAGTACGGCTTCACCACCAACCACGTGACCGGCCTGGAGGTCGTCCTGCCCGACGGCGAGGTGGTCCACCTGGGGGGCGGCAAGGCCCCCGACGCGCCCGGCTACGACCTGCTCGGCGCGTTCGTCGGCTCGGAGGGCACCCTGGGGGTGACCACCAAGGTCACCCTGCGCCTGCTGCGCAAGCCGGAGGCGGTGCGGACCCTGCTGGCCGCCTTCGACGGCACCGACCAGGCCGGCGACGCCGTCTCGCGGATCATCGGCGCCGGCATCGTCCCCGCCGCCATCGAGATGATGGACGCGCTGGCGATGGAGGCGGCCGAGGCCGCCGTGCACGTCCACTACCCGGAGGGCGCCGGGGCGGTGCTGGTGGTCGAGCTGGACGGCCCCGAGGCCGAGGCCGAGCACCAGTTCGGCGAGGTGCAGCGGCTCTGCCGCGAGGCCGGCTCCACCACCATCCAGGTCGCCGCCGACGACGAGCAGCGGGCGCTGTTCTGGAAAGGCCGCAAGTCCGCCTTCGCCGCCGTCGGCCGCATCAGCCCGGACTACTACGTGCAGGACGGGGTGATCCCGCGCACCGCCCTGCCCGAGGTGCTCCGCAGGATCGCGGCGCTGGCCGACGAGCGCGGGCTGCGGGTCGCCAACGTCTTCCACGCCGGCGACGGCAACCTGCACCCGCTGGTGCTGTACGACGGCGACGTCGAGGGGCAGGAGGCACGCGCCGAGGAGCTGTCCGCCCTGATCCTGTTCGCCTGCCTGGAGCACGGCGGCTCGATCACCGGCGAGCACGGCGTCGGCCACGACAAGAAGCAGCACATGCCCAAGCAGTTCAGCGGCGACGACCTGGAGACGATGCAGCTGCTGCGCTGCGCCTTCGACCCGGACGGCCGCTGCAACCCAGGCAAGGTGTTCCCCACCCCGCGCCTGTGCGGCGAGGCCCCCGGCCCCCGCCGCGTCCACCCGGTCGAGCGGGCCGGCCTGGCAGAGGTGTGGTGAGGTTGGCGCTGACCAGGACGGGGCGCGAGGCCGACGCCGTCGACGGGATCCGGCCGGGGCTGGTCGCCGAGCCGGACTCGGTCGAGGAGGCCAGCGAGGTCCTGGGGGACGCGAGCGCGGCGCGGCGGGTGGTGGTCCGCGGCGGCGGCTCCAAGCTCGGCCTCGGCAACCCGCCCGCCGGCGTCGACCTGATGGTCTCCACCGCCCGGCTCGCCCGGGTGCTGGAGCACGCCGCCGGCGACCTGGTCGTCCGGGTCGAGGCCGGCGTGCGCCTGGCCGACCTGCAGGAGCAGCTGGCCGAGGCCGGCCAGATGCTGGCCCTGGACCCGCCGGAGCCGGGCGCCACCATCGGCGGGGTGGTCGCCGCCAGCGCCTCCGGGCCGCGGCGGCTGCGCTACGGCACCGTCCGCGACCTGATCATCGGCGTCACCGTGGTGCTGGCCGACGGCACGGTGGCCAGGGCCGGCGGCAAGGTGGTCAAGAACGTCGCCGGCTACGACCTGTCGAAGCTGTTCTGCGGCTCGCTCGGCACCCTGGGGATGGTCGCGGAGGCGACCTTCCGGCTGCACCCCCGGCCGGAGGCGGCCGGCGCCGCCACCCTGCCGCTGGAGCGCCCCGAGCAGGCCGGCGAGGCCGTGCAGCGGCTGCTCCGCTCGACGCTGGTGCCCAGCGCGATCGAGCTGGCCTGGGCGGACCCGGCGGAGCCGGGCTTCCTGACGGTGGTGGTCGAGGGCATCCGCCCCGGGGTCGAGGCGCAGGTCGCCACCGCCATCCGCCTGCTCGGCGACGGCGCCAGCGGCGCGGTGCTGGAGGAGGGCGAACGGTTCGAAGGGCTCGGCGAGCTGCCGTGGAAGCCGGGCGAGGTGGGGGTGAAGGCGGCCTTCCCGCCCGCGGGCCTGGCCGGCGCCCTCACCGACCTGTGGGCCGCCGCCGCCGCGCACGGCCTCAGCCCGCGCCTGGCCGGCCACGCCGGCACCGGCGTGGTCCGGGCCGGGCTGCCGTGGCAGGAGGTGGAGCCACTGGCCGGCTTCGTCGGCCAGGCCCGCGAGCGGCTGCTCGCGCGGGGCGGGTCGCTGGTGGTGGTGGAGGCCCCGGTCGAGCTGAAGCGGACGGCCGACGTGTGGGGGCCTGCCGGCGACGCGCTCGGCCTGATGCGCCGGGTCAAGGAACGGTTCGACCCCGCGGGCAGGATGAGCCCCGGGCGCTTCGTGGGAGGCATCTGATGGTCCAGGCGACACCCGCGTTCGACGGTCACCACCCACCCGAGCAGGGGCTGATCGACGACTGCGTGCACTGCGGCTTCTGCCTGCCCACCTGCCCCACCTACGTGCTGTGGGGCGAGGAGATGGACTCGCCGCGGGGCCGCATCTACCTGATGGAGGTGGGCCGGCACGGCGAGCCGATGAACGCCGAGATGGTCCGCCACTTCGACCAGTGCCTGGGCTGCATGGCCTGCGTCACCGCCTGCCCGTCCGGCGTCCAGTACGACAAGCTGATCGAGGCCACCCGCCAGCAGGTGGAGCGCCGCTGGCCCCGCGACCGCGCCGACCGCGCCTTCCGCGCCATGCTGTTCCGGCTGTTCCCCTACCCGGCGCGGTTGCGCCTGCTGCGCGGCCCGCTGCGGCTCTACCAGCGGCTGCGGGTCGGCGCGCTGCTGCGCGGCGCGCACCTGCTGCCCGGGCGGCTGGCCGCCATGGAGCGGCTGCTGCCCGACATCGGCAAGGCCGAGCCGCTGCCCGGGCGGACCCCGGCGGCGGGCGAGCGCCGCCGCCGCGTCGGCATCCTCACCGGCTGCATCCAGCGGGTGTTCTTCCCGGGGGTGAACGCGGCCACCGCCAGGGTGCTGGCCGCCGACGGCTGCGAGGTCGCCGCCCCGTCGGGGCAGGGCTGCTGCGGCGCGCTGAGCCTGCACGCCGGCCGCGAGGCCGAGGCGCAGGCGTTCGCCAGGGCGGTGATCGACACCTTCGAGCGGGCCGGGGTCGACGCCGTGGTGGTCAACGCCGCCGGCTGCGGTTCGGCCATGAAGGGCTACGGGCACCTGCTCCGCGACGACCCGGCCTGGGCCGAGCGGGCCAGGGCGTTCTCGGCCAAGGTGCGCGACCTCTCCGAGCTGCTCGACGAGCTCGGCCCGGTCGCCGAGCGGCACCCGCTGCCGCTGGCGGTCGCCTACCACGACGCCTGCCACCTGGCCCACGCCCAGGGGATCCGCGCCCAGCCGCGCCGGCAGCTGGCCACCGTCCCCGGCCTGGAGCTGCGCGAGATCGCCGAGTCGGAGATCTGCTGCGGCTCCGCCGGGATCTACAACCTGCTGGAGCCGGAGCCGGCCCGCGAGCTCGGCGAGCGCAAGGCGCGCAACCTGCTCGCCACCGGCGCCCAGGTGCTGGTCACCGCCAACCCCGGCTGCCTGCTGCAGCTGCGCTCCAGCCTGGAGCGGATGGGCGAGCGGCTGCCCATGGTCCACGTCGCCGAGCTGCTCGACGCGTCCATCCGCGGCCTCGGCCCCGAGGCGCTCGGCGTGCGGGCCGGGGACGACCAGCGCGTTTGAACCACCGCCTCCCCGGACAGCCTTTGTCGATCTTTCGCCCACGGGAGGCGACCCATGTACAAGCAGGTCTACGACCCGGTCGGGCATTCGCTCGGCCTCTCCTCGATCCTGGCCGCCCTGGCCCTGCTGGTGCTGTTCGTGCTGCTCGGCGGGCTGCGGTGGAAGGCCCACTGGGCGAGCCTGGTGGCGCTGGCGGTGGCGCTGGTGGTGGCCATCGCCGTCTACGGCATGCCGGTCGGCCAGGCGCTGGACGCCGGGCTCGAGGGAGCCGCCTTCGGCTTCTACCCGATCATGTGGATCGTGATCAACGCGATCTGGGTCTACAACCTCACCAGGGAGACCGGCCACTTCGAGGTGCTCGGGCGCTCGATGGAATCGATCTCCAACGACCAGCGGCTGCAGGCGCTGGTGGTTGCCTTCTGCTTCGGGGCGCTGATCGAGGCGCTCGCCGGCTTCGGCACGCCGGTGGCGATCACCTCGGTGATGCTGATCGCGCTGGGCCTGCGGCCACTCAAGGCGGCCTCGGTGGCGCTGGTCGCCAACACCGCCCCGGTCGCGTTCGGCGCGATCGCGGTGCCGATCACCACCCTCGCCCAGGTCAGCTCGCTGCCGGTGCACCAGGTGGGCTCGATGGTGGGGCGCCAGACCCCGTTCCTGGCCCTGTTCGTGCCGCTGGCCCTGGTGTTCATGCTCGACGGCCGGCGCGGCGTGCGGCAGACCTGGCCGGCGGCGGTGACCTGCGGGGTGGCGTTCGCGATCGGCCAGTGGCTCTGCTCCAACTACCTGTCGGTGCAGCTCACTGACATCGTCGCCGCGCTGGTGTCGGCCGGCGCCGTGGTGCTGCTGCTGCGGGTGTGGTCGCCGACCGAGCCGCTGGCCGCCGACCGCCGGGCGCCGACCGGGCGCGGGCGGCCGGCCGTGGCCGGCGGCTCGACCGACGACCCCGCCTTCGTCGAGCGGATGGGCGCCCGCGAGCAGCGGCGCGACCCGCCCGGCGAGGTGCTGCGGGCCTACCTGCCGTACCTGATCATCGTCGTGCTGTTCTCCCTGACCCAGCTCGGCCCCATCAAGAGCCTGCTCGACCAGGTGACCGTGAAGTTCGCCTGGCCCGGGCTGGACGTGGTCAACGCCAAGGGCAAGCCGCTGGCGGCGGCCACCTTCAAGCTGGACTGGCTGCTGTCGGCCGGCACGGTGCTGCTGGTCTCGGGCCTGCTCACCATGGCCGTGCTGCGCGTCGGCCTGCGTACCGCCCTGCGCGCCTACGGCGCGACGCTCGTCCAGCTCCGCTACGCGATCCTCACCGTGCTGACCGTGCTGGCCCTGGCCTACGTGATGAACTTCTCCGGCCAGACCATCACCCTGGGCCAGTGGATGGCCAAGGCGGGCGGGTTCTTCGCCTTCCTGTCGGCGATCCTCGGCTGGCTGGGGGTGGCGGTGAGCGGCTCCGACACCTCCTCGAACTCGCTGTTCGGGCTGCTGCAGGTGACCGCCGCCAAGGAGGCCGGGCTGTCGCCGACGCTGCTGGCGGCGGCCAACAGCTCCGGCGGGGTGCTCGGCAAGATGATCTCGCCGCAGAACCTGGCGATCGGGGCGGCCGCGGTCGGCATGCAGGGGCAGGAGGGCGACCTGTTCCGCAGGGTGCTCGGCTGGAGCCTGCTGTTCCTGCTGGTCATGTGCGTGCTGGTGGTGCTGCAGTCGGGCCCGCTGTCGTTCATGGTGCCGTGACCGTGCGGCTCAGCCCGTGTCCTGCTGGTACAGGTCCATGGTCGGGCGGAGCCGCTTGAGCAGCACCACGAAGGTGTAGGAGTCCCAGCCGGCCGGCCCGCCGCCGTGGTCGTAGTGGGTGCGCGGGGCGATGCCCACCGCCTCCCAGCCGTCCTCGCCGAGCCGGTTCAGCTCGGCGAGGAACGCCGCCATCGACCGCTCCCCGCTCGGCTCCCCCCACGCCTGCACGTACTCGCGGATCGCGTACTCCCACATGCGACCTCCCTGGTTCGCGCCGGGAGGAGTCTAACCACGCCGCCGCAGCCAGAGTGACGCCCTGGTGGGCGCGACCGTCTGGTCGACCACGGCCAGCAGCTCGGCCGCCAGCGCGTCCAGGTCGACCTGCTCGCGCAGGCGGGCGGCGAACGCCTCCACGGTGCGGGCGGCGTCGTAGCGGCGCCGGTTGAAGCGGCGGTCGACCAGCTCCTGGACCCGGCGGCGCAGCGGCGCGAACGCCGCCACCGCGGCCAGGGTGGCGGTGGCCACCGCCAGCCCGCCGAAGCCGGCGGCCAGGCGCGAGGTGGCCGGGACGATCAGCAGGTAGGGCACCACCAGCAGGCCGGTCACCAGCGCGTAGGTCACCGTGCGGCTGACCAGCCGGTCCAGCTCCCACAGCCGGTAGCGCAGCACCGCCACCGCCACCGACACCGGCACGCACAGCACCGCCGCCACCGTCAGGAACCCCGGCAGCCGCTGCTTGCCCGGCAGTGGCAGCAGCACGATCACCGCGACCGCGGCACCGGCGGCGACCCAGCGCAGCTGCTGGCGCTCCACCCCCCGCGACGCCCGGAAGCGCAGCACCACGCAGGCCAGCGCGGCCGGCAGGCAGATCGCGTACAGCGCCAGGCCGGTGAAGGAGACCGCCTTGGCGACCGTGCCGGCCAGCCCCGGCAGCCCGAACGGGTTGTGGACCGGGACGTGGCCGTTGCTGAACTGCCTTGTGCCCAGGCCGCCGCCGACCACGAACATGGCCACGCCGGCCACGGCGGTGACCATCACCACCCGCCAGCGGCGCGACCGCAGCCGCCCGTCGGGCAGCAGCAGGAACGGCAGGGTGATGCCGAGCGCGATCGCCGGCGCCCACAGCAATTCCCTGCCCATCATCGTGAGCTGGGCGGCGAAGGCCAGCGGCTGGTGGTCGCGGAGCAGCTGGTCGCCCCATGGCTCGAAGGGGATGTCCAGCGCCCAGGCCAGGCCCGAGGCGGCGTACAGCCAGCCGATCGGGTTGCCCGGCCGCCGCAGGCCCAGCACCAGCCCGACGGTCGCGTAGCCGAGCGGGAAGGCCAGCGCCGTGGTCGCGCCCCGGGCGAGCACGCTCGGCGTGAGCGGCCGGATCCACAGCAGGGCGGCCACCAGCCCGGCGGCGCAGCAGCCGAGCGTTGCCAGCCACAACGAGCAGGCGAGCAGGGTGCTGGTTCGTGCGCGCATGGTGCCTATCTTCCACCACCCCGATCTTGTCGATGGCAAGATCGGCCGCGTAGACTGCTCCCATGACCGCGACCACCGGCGCCCGCCCCTACCACCACGGCGACCTGCGGCGGGTGCTGCTGGAGGCAGCCGTCGACGCGATCGCCGAGGCCGGTCCGGCCGCGGTCAGCCTGCGCGACCTGGCC